>JBBRVF010000110.1:0-5449 GCA_038247145.1 Solirubrobacterales bacterium
CCTTCTCGGCGGCCTCCTTGCGGCGGATAGCCTCCTCGAGGGCTCCCGGGGTGGCCGGCTGGGCCAGACCGCGGGGCTGGAGGTAGTTGCGCAGGTAGCCGGGTGAGACCTCGATCGCGGTTCCGTTGTCACCGAGGCCTTCGACGTCGGCCAGCAGAATTGCCTGCGCCATTACCGCTCACCTACGTAGGGGAGCAGGGCGACCTCACGGGCACGCTTGACGGCTACGCCGAGCTGGGCCTGGTGCTTGCGGGAAAGTCCGGTGACGCGGCGCGAGCGGGTCTTGCCCTTGTCGGAGATGAACCTGCGCAGCAGGGTCAGGTCCTTGTAGTCGATGTTCTCGGCCGTGATCTTGGTGTATTTGCGCGGGCGAATGCGCTCGTTGAAGCGCTTGCCGCGGCGTGCTGATCCTGCGTCTCTTGTGTTAGCCAATTTGCTTTCGTTGCCTTACGTGGTTGCGGCCCGGGGGGCCGGGCAATTCGGGGGCAGCAATGGTAGCGACTTGAGCGTCACGCTGCGACGGTGAGCAGGTGGCGGCCGATCGGCACTGAGCCTGCGCCGGTCGGCCGGCAATCCCTCCCCTAGAACGGGATGTCGTCATCGGGGCCGCCGCCGGCCGGCGCAAAGTCCCCGGTGTCGGCCGGTACGTCGTTGGAGGGGGTGAATCCACCGCCCTGGCCACCGGCCTGTCCGCCGCCCTGGCCCCCTGGCGCCGAGCCGTCCCTCGAGCCGAGGAACTGGACCGTTTCGGCGACGATCTCGACCGTCTGCCGCTTGCCGGTGCCGTCCTTGGCCTCCCATTCGCGCCAGTCGAGCCGACCGTCGATCGCTACCGGACGGCCCTTCGAAAGGTAGTTGCTGCAGTTCTCGCCCTGGGCACCCCAGACGGTGACGTTGAAGTAGTTGGGCTTGTCCACCCACTGGCCGCTCTGATCCTTGCGGCGGCCGTTGACGGCGACCCGCAGGGTGCAGACAGCGGTTCCGCTCGGAGTGCTTCTCAGCTCCGGATCGGTGGTCAGGTTGCCGGTGATCGTGACTCTGTTGATGTTCTCAGCCATTGCGTATTCGCTCCTTATCGTTCTATTCGTGCATCCCAGCGTCAGATTGAGTGTCAGCCGGAGAAGTACCGTTCTGACACCGCTATCCGGAATCTAGCGGGGCGCCTTGACGCAAGAAGTCGCGACGGCGGGAAGTTCACCCCCCGAGGCCGCAATTCGCGAAAAAAACCGAGTGGACTTCTAACCGAGTGGTGTTCTAGTAGTCGCGGGAGCGGCGGCGGGGACGGTCGTCGTCGTCCCCGGTCGGCGCCATGATCACTGCGGTGGCCGGCGGGGCCGGCAGAACCGGATCGTCCGGGTCAACCCTGAAGATCCGGAAGCGGACCACGCCGTCGGCAATCTTGAGGTTGTGGTCGAGATCATCGAGCAGTGAGGTCGGAGCCTCGAAGCGGAACCAGCGGTAATCGGACTCGTTCTTCTTGTTGATCTCGTAGGCCATCTCGCGGATGCCCCAGTTGTCCTCGTTGAGCAGGTTGCCGGCGGCCTCGATCGACGTCTTGGCGTCGGAGGCGAGCTTTTCACGGCCTTCTTCCTCGACGTCGGGGTCGAGCATCAGGACAAGTTCGTATTGGCGGGCTGCTTCAGACAAAATCGACGCGGGACTATAACGGGCTTCCGGGGGGAGAGACCCCCTCCCTACGAGCTCAGACAGATATGAAGGGACTGAGCATCGACCGTGATCGGGCGCTGAAGGTGGCCGCCCTCTGCGGTCTCGTCCTCATTGCTGTGACGACTCTGCCGGGACTGCTGCGTCCCCCCGAGCCCCCGCCGCTCGCCGAAGACGTCGGTTTCAGCCAATCCGAAACCGCCCCCGGAGGACTGCCGTCGCCCGCAGCGCTGCCGGCCAGGGACACACCCGAAAGGGGGCAGCCTGGTGGCAAACGCGGTCGCAAGGGCGATCGCGACGGCGAGCGCCAGGGACTTGACAAGGCCCAAGAGCGAAAAAACGGGCAACGGGCCGATCACAGGAAGCACGGCGAGGCGAAACGTAAATCCGGGGATCTTGCCGGTCGGGCTGCGAACCCTGCGCCTGGCGCTGCTTCACCGCCCTCGCCTCCGACCGCGGCCCCGGACCCGTCGCCGGTCGCTACGCCAGTTCCCCCGGCCGCAACCCCGGCTGCGCGCCCGCCGCCATCCCGGGCCCCGGCTCCGGCGATCCCGCCTGACGGCTCGCAGGAGTTTGCGCCGCGCTGATCGGACGCGTGGGCCGTGCGGGTACTTTGCCGCCGGCCGGTCGGCCGGCGATCAGTCGGCGGGGGATTCGGAGCTGTCGGCGAGCTGTCGGCGGACCAGGTTGATGTCGGCGACCTGTTCGTCGATCCAGTCGGCCGGGTTGCGGGAGAAGATCACTTCGCGCAGGCCGTCGGCCCGTTCGCGCCGTTCGCGCGGCGACATGGTCAGGGCCCGGTGGATCGTATCCGCCTGTTCCTGGATGTCGAAGGGATTCACCGTCAGCACGTAGTCCTCGAGCTCCTCATGGGAGCCGGTGTTCTCGGAGAGCATCAGCACGCCGTCGCGGAGGTTGACCGCCGGCGCCTCCTTGGCGACCAGGTTCATGCCGTCAAAGATCGAGTTGACCATCAGCAGGTCGAAGTGCTTGTAGCGGGCGACCGCCTCGTTGAAATTCTCGTAGACCCGCAGGTCGATCGGCATCCAGTCGGTGGTTCCGTGCCGGTGGTTGACCACGGCCACCAGCGCCTCGATCCGCTCGAGGTATTCGGCGTATTCGGGCACGTCCTCCCGGGACGGCTGGAGATGGGCGATGAAGGTGACCCGCTCGCGGAATTCGGGGTGCTGGTCGATAAAGGTATCGAAGGAGGTGAAACCACGAAGCACGTTCTTGGAGAGGTCGGCCCGGTCAACCCGGAGGATCAGGTGCTCCCGGCGGCGGGCGAGTACCTCCTTCTCGGCAGTTGCCACTTCGGGCGAGTCCGCAGCCCGGGTGAGCCGCTCGGAGTCGATCGGCAGCGGGTAGGCGCGCACGATCGTATGGCCGCCGGGATGCTCCACGCTCAGAGTGTCGTAATCGACCTCATAGCCCATCAGTCGACGGCAGCAGGAGAGGAAGTTGGTGCAGTAGGCGGAGGTGTGGAAACCGATGATGTCGTTGGCCAGCAGGCCGTCGAAGATCGCCTCCCGGATCCGGCTCGGAAGCACCCGCCAGCTGTCGGGCTGCGACCAGGGAATGTGGACGAAGTGGTAGAGCAGAGCGTCGGGGCGGGCGGCGCGGATCATCGCCGGTGCGGTGTAGAGGTGGTAATCGTGGAGCATGACCAGTGGGCGTTCGCGATGCTCGACCTGCGCGATAACCGCGTCGGCGATGTCACGGTTGACCGCCTGGTAGCCGTAGTCCCAGGCGTCGAGTTCGTTCTGCCGGATGTCAGGGGCATTCGACAGATCCCAGAGGTAATGCTGGATGAACCAGAGGATCGGGTTGGCGATCACGTTGTAGAAGCTGTCGAAAGCCTCTTCTTCGCTCTCGACCATCAGCACCTTGTAGGAGACGTCGTTGATCTCGATATCAAGCGGCTCGAAGTCGTTTTCCTCGATCACCGCAGCGTCCTCGCCGGTCATGGTCGAGGCGATCCAGAGGGCGTCGCGGTTGGCTACCAGCCCTGACAGGGCGGTGACCAGCCCGCCGCCGCCGCGAGCCAGCTTGCGCT
This sequence comes from Solirubrobacterales bacterium, assembly GCA_038247145.1. GTDB lineage: Bacteria > Actinomycetota > Thermoleophilia > Solirubrobacterales > 70-9 > 67-14. The sequence continues at coordinate 3,722 of JBBRVF010000110.1, forward strand.
CGCCGTGCTCGTCTCTTACGAACTGGGCGGGACCGCGATTGGAAACGACTATCAGCGGCTGCGTGGACTCCTCCTTGATCACGCTTTCCAGTCTACGCCGACCGGCGAGAGACGCGCCACGCCCGGATAATCAGCCGGTGAAGAGGGCCGTGGGGCGATCCTGGAGTTCGATCTCGATCTCCGTCTTCTTGCCGTCCCTGATGATCTCCAGCTTCACTGTGTCTCCCGGTCGCAGGGTTCCGATGATCCGGCCGAGGTCCTCGGAGCGCTCGACCTTTTCGCCGCCGGCGGCAATGACCACGTCGCCCCCGGTGGTATATCGGCCGCCCTGGAAGGTGATCTCCTCGCCGCCGCCACGAAGACCGGCCTGATCTGCCGGTCCGCCTTCGACCACCTCGGCGATGATCGCCCCGCGCTCGGCGTCGATGTCCAGCCTCTCGGCGAGCTGCGGGTATAGCGGCTGGGTGCTTACCCCGATGTAGGCGTAGTTCGCTTCACCGCTCTCGCGCAGCTGATCGACCGACGAACTGATCGTATTCGCCGGTATGCCGAAGCCGACTCCGTCGCTGGCTCCGGTTTCGGTCTGGATCTGCTGGCTGATCCCGATTACCCGTCCGTCGGCGTCGAGCATCGGGCCGCCGGAATTGCCGGGGTTGATCGACGCGTCGGTCTGGATCGCGCCTTCGATCTGGAAATCGGTGAGAGAGCGCACGGAGCGCCCGGTCTGGGAGACGACTCCGGTCGAGAGCGACTGGTCTTCGCCGAAGGGGCTGCCGATTACCGCGACCGGCTGGCCGACCACGACCTTGTCGCTGTCGAAGAGCTCGAGCGGCTGGAGCTCGACCGCGTCCGGATCCACCTTGAGCAGGCCGACGTCGGAGAAGGGGTCGAAGCCGACGATCTCCGCTGGCACGATGTTGCCGTCCTTGAACTCGACGAAGACCCGGTCTGCGGGAGTGCGATCTTCGCCCTCGCCGTTGGTGATCACATGTGCGTTGGTGACGATCTCGCCGTTGTCGCCGAGTACGAAGCCGGAACCACCGGCGGCCCTCGGGTCAAACGGACCGGAAGCCTGGGTGCCGAAGATCGAACTGACCGAAATCACCCCGTCGACGGTGTCGCTGTAGATCTTCGCCGGGTTGAAGACCTGGCCGTCGCTGTCCACCGTGGGGGTCGTCGCCGGGGTCGATTCAGGCTCGCTAGCCGCGGCCGGCGGCGACTGGTCGGAGATCCCGGCAGGCTCGGAGTCGGAGCCGCATCCGGTCGCGGCCGACAGAACGGCCGCCGAAAGGACCATCGTCGCGATCAGAAGGGCGCGACGCACGGGCCCCGAAGGGCGCTTGCTGGAGGGGGAAGGCATGAAGCTTGAGAATACGCCACCCGCTTCGCGGGCCTGCCTGCCGATCAGCCGAAGTGGTCGAAGCCGTCGGGCGGGGAGGAGTCCGGTCCGTTCCCGGCCACGGTGACTCCGCTGCCCGATTCGACCCTGCCGACCACGGTCAGATCGCATCCGGCGATTTCGAGCCGGCTCCTGACGGATTCGAGGGAGCCCGGAGGCAGGGTCATCGCAAGCTCGTAGTCCTCGCCGCCGGCCAGTGCCAGCTCGAGACCGTCACGCCCGGCGATACCGGCCACCTCTGCCACTCCCGCCTGGACCGGAACCAGGCCGGCTTCGATCTCGATCGCCACCGCCGAGGCCTCGGCGATATGCCCGAGGTCGGCCGCGAG
>JBBRVF010000111.1:0-5449 GCA_038247145.1 Solirubrobacterales bacterium
AAGTCCCACCATAACGTCGGCGGCCTTCCCGACGACCTCGAGTTCGAGCTGGTCGAGCCGCTGCGAATGCTGTTCAAGGACGAAGTCCGCGCGGTCGGCACCGAGCTCGGCCTGCCCGACTCGATGGTCTGGCGCCAGCCCTTCCCCGGCCCCGGTCTCGGAATCCGCATCATCGGCGGCGAGGTCAACAGGGAGCGGCTCGACATCCTGCGCGCCGCCGACGCCATCCTCCAGGAAGAGATCAGGGCCGGCGAGCTCTACCGCGAGCTGTGGCAGTCCTTCTGTGTGCTGCCGGCGATCCGCTCGGTCGGAGTCCAGGGCGACGGCCGAACCTACGCCTACCCGATCATCATCCGCGCGGTCACCTCAGAAGACGCGATGACCGCCGACTGGGCCCGCCTGCCATACGACCTGCTCGAGCGGGTCTCGAACCGCATCATCAACGAGATCACAGGCGTAAACCGCGTCGCCCTCGACATCTCGTCGAAGCCCCCGGCGACGATCGAGTGGGAGTAGCTGCCTCGACGCTGTCGTAGGGGCCGAGCGGCGGTCGGAACCTGAGGTCGGTGAACGCAGGGCTGGCGGTGCCTTCGCTCAGGAGCAGTTGCGGCAGGTTCCGCGGAGGGTGATGTCGTGGGATTCGATCTGGAAGTCGTCGCGGGTCGAGATCGAGTGGATGGCACTTTCGAGGTCGTCGTCTTCGAACGGGATGACTTTGCCGCAGACGTTGCAGACGAGGTGGTGATGGTGGTGGCCCCTGGGATCGACCTTTTCGTAGGCGGCCGAGTCGCCACCGATGTCGATCTTCTGGATCAGGCCGAGGTCTTCGAGCTGCTCGATCGCCCTGTAGACCGTGGCACGGCCGACCCCTTCCAGTCGGCTGTCGGCCTCCAGCGGAGTGATAGCGCAGGTCTGCTCACCAAGCAGTTCAACCACCTTTCGCCTCGATCCCCCACTGCGGTAGCCGGCTTCACTCAGCTGCACGAGGGCATGGTCGGTCCAGGCCGAAGGCTGCCGCGGGGCGGAGGTGACGGTACTCATGCTGAGATTCTAGCTTCGTGCGGGCGACTGGCGATGCTGCAGGGCGCCGAATGCGGCGGCGCCGACGTAGATCAGCAGCAATGCCACGACGACAGAGGCTCCGGCAGCGGTGCGCAGGTGGTAGGAGGCGTAGATGCCGATCACGCCCGCCGCCACCGCCACCGATACGGAAACGGCCATCATCGGGGCAATCCTCCGGGTCACCTGTCTGGCAGCGGCTGCCGGTCCGACCAGGATGGCGGCGACCAGGAGGTTGCCGAGGCCCTGGACGGCAATCAGGATCGTGACTGCCACCAGCGCCAGAAGAATGAGGTTCAGGGTCGTCACGGAGATTCCCAGCGACTGACCGCCGCCGTTGTCGAATCCGATCGCGAGCAGCCGGTCGTGGAGCAGCCAGAGTACGGCCAGCACAGCTGCCCCGACCGCGGCGGCGAGTGCGATGTCCGCGAGAGTGACGCCCAGCAGGTCGCCGAAAAGAAGTTCCTGGATCCCCGGGGGACTGGAGGGCGAGAGGGCAAGCAGGACGCCTGTGCCGAACAGCGCGGTGATTACGACGGCGATGGCGGTATCGGCCGATTCGTCGCTGAGGCGAGTCGCGATGACGATCAGGACTGCGGCGACCAGGACACCGACCGCTCCTCCGATCAGTAGGGGGATGCCGGTCAGCGCGGCTATGACCAGCCCTGGGAAGAGGCCGTGGGCCAGCGACTCGGCGCTATAAGAAAGCTCATAGAGCACGATCCAGCAGCCGATCGCGCCACTGACCAGGCCGAGCAGGGTGATCTCTGTCATCGCCCTCAGGGTGATTCCATGCGAGAGGGGTTCAGTCAGGGCTTCGAGCATCAGTGGTCGCCGTGCCCGTGGTGGTGGGGAGGCAGCACACCCTGCCCGGGCTGACCGGGGATTTCGACGATGCTTCCACCGTAGGTGGCTTCCAGCACCTCCCGGTCGAGCGTCGCCTGCGGCGCGCCAAAGGCGATCTGGCGCCGATTCAGGCAGAGCACCAGGTCCCATTCTCTGGCCTGTTCCACGTCGTGAGTCGCGATCATGACGGAGCGTCCCTGGGCGGCCAGGTCGGTAATCAGACCGTCAAGCAGTTCGGCGCTCGATGAATCGAGGCCGGTGTAGGGCTCGTCCAGGAGCAGTACATCGGCATCGGCGGTCAGCGCCCGGGCGATCAGCACCCGTTGACGCTGGCCTCCGGAGAGCTCGCCGAAGCTTTCCCGCATGAGGTCGTCCATTCCGACCATCGCCAGGGACTCCCTGGCCATCTCGCGATCCTTGCGGCCCGGCCGCCTCCACCAGGGGATTCGCGCCAGGGCACCCATGGTCGCCACGTCCAGACAGGTGACCGGGTAGTCCAGCCGCGAACGGTCCGACTGTGGCACGGTGGCGCAGCTGCCGGAGACTTCGAGAATCCCGTCAAGTGGACTGAGCTGGCCGAGCAATGCGCGAAACAGCGTGGTCTTTCCGCCTCCGTTGGGCCCGAGAAGGCCGACCCGGGTTCCGGTCCCGAGCTCGAAGCTCACTCCGCTCAGTGCCGGGCTGCCTGCGTAGCCGACCGACAGGCCCTGCGCAGCAACGAGCTCGCGAGAAGGTCGTCTCGCGGGCTTGTGGCCGTCGTCGATGACGGCTCGTAGAGGCGGCTCAGCTGAAATTGCAGCCTCGTTCGCCACCGGTAAACCCGAGTGCCATGGCGTTCGCGTTCTCCCGCATCATCCCGAGCCAGGTTTCTGCGCCTGAGTCCTCCACCCCGAGCGTATCTCCATAGAGCGAGTATTCCGTAGTCGCCCCGGTGTCCGCTGCGACCGCGTCGGCGAGACTCTGTGATGCCGAACTTTCCGGGAATACGGCCTTGACGCCTTCCTCCCTGATCGTGCGCTCAAGCTCCGCCAGGTCGCCTGCCGACGGTTCGGCCTGGGTGGTCAGCGCCGGAATGACCGCTCCGACAACTTCGACGTCGTAACGGTTCGCGAAATAGCCGAGCGCATCGTGGTCGGTTACCAGCTTGCGCTGATCGGCGGGGATCGAGTCGAAGCATTTGGCGATCGCCGCATCAACCTCTTTGATCCGGGCCCGGAACTGCTCGGCGCCGGCTTCGAAATCGGCAGTCGCCCCGGGGTCGGCCGAGATCAGTGCGGTTTCGACTTTGGCAGTGGCGGCGGTCACATTGGTCGGGTCATGCCACCAGTGCGGATCGGTCTCGCCTGCTTCTTCCGAATGGCCCTCTTCTTCCGAATGGCCTGCTTCTTCCGCATGGCCCTTTTCCTCAGAGTGCTCCTTTTCGCCCTTCCCGTCCGAGTGGCCCCCGTCGGAGTGGGCCTCTTCCCCTTCGTGGGCGTGTTCGCCGCCTTCGATCTGGACGGGCAGGTCGGATCCGAGGTCGACAACGGCTGCGTCGCTTCCGCTGTCGGAGACCAGCTGATCGGTCCATTCGTCGAGGTCGCCGCCGCTCTTGAATACGACGTCGGCGCCGGATACCGCCTCTACGTCGGACGGCCTCGGTTCGTAGTCGTGCGGGTCGGTGTTGGGCTGGAGGATCTGGGTGACCTCGACCGATTCGCCCCCGACCTCGCGGACGACGTCGGCGACCTGGGTGGTGGTCGCCACTGCCTGGACCGTCTCTCCGCCCGAGTCCTCGCCGCCGCTACCGCTGCAGCCAGCCACGATCAGTGAAGCAGCGACTGCCGCCGTCACGAGCCCGGCGACTTTGCGCGACCGCCGAGAATTCAGGATCGACCGGGTCAGCAGGCCGAGCGCAAAAACGAGTCCGCTGACAACCGCGATCGTCGCGCCGGGTGGGGCGTTGGTCTAGACAGAAAGCCACAGACCCAGGGTGCCTTCAACGGCGACAAGGAGCACGGCAGCCGATTGAAGCGTGCCCACCCGTCGAGTGAACATGCGGGCCGTTGCCGCCGGAATGACCATCAGGGCCGATACGAGCAGGGCGCCCACGGCACTCAGGGCCGCAGTCACCGTGACAGCCACGACCGCGAACAGGGCAACGTCGAACCAGCGAGACCTCGATTTGAGGCCTGCGGCTGACTCTTCGTCAAAGCCTTTGGCCAGCCAGTGGTTGGCGCAGAGCCGGGTAGCGGCGATGGCGAGTGCTGCGGCCGCAGCCGCGAGCACCAGGTCGGCCGGACCGATCGCCAGCAGGGAACCGAAGAGCAGGGTGTCCACGTTGGCGCCGGACCCGAAGACATCGCTCGCCAGGATCACACCGACCGCCAGGCAAGTAACCAGTGCCAGAGCGGTGACACTGTCGGCCGCCGCCCGACGCGAGCGGGCGATAAGGGCCGAAAGCGCGGTGAACACACCCGCCATGCCGAAGGCTCCGAGCGTCGGAGAAAAGCCGAGTCCGTCTGCGAGAACCAGTCCAGGGAAGGACGCGGTGCCGATTGCATGGGAGTAGAACGCCAGCCCGCGGAGCACGATCCATGTCCCGATCAGACCGGCGGGAATGGATAGCAGGAGGATCTCTATGAGGCCCTCCTGAACGTAGGGCAGGCTGAACGGTTCAAGCATTTTTCGTCTCCAAGTCTGTTTTCGGTGGCCGGAGGGTTATAGCAGAATGAGATTCGTTATCAACAACAAGCTGCGCTGGTCGGGTTCTGATACAAAATGAGACTCATTCTTATTTATTCCTATACCACTGGAGGAAAAGATGCCCACAGATCTGCGGCCTCAGGCCATCCCGAATCGCCCCGCGGTCGACAACCGCCTGCCGGTCACCGTGCTTTCCGGTTTTCTCGGAACAGGCAAGACGACGCTGCTCGAACACCTGCTCAGAAATCGCGAGGGACTCAGGGTCGCGGTAATCGTCAACGACATGAGCGAGATCAACGTCGACGCCGAAATCCTGCGCTCGGGCGACGCCTCGATTGACCGGGTCGAGGAGCGCATGGTCGAGATGACCAATGGCTGCATCTGCTGCACGCTGCGCGAGGACCTGCTGGTCGAGGTCTCGGCTCTGGCCAGCGAAGAACGCTTCGACCACCTCTTGATCGAGTCCACCGGAATCTCCGAGCCGATGCCCGTCGCGGAAACCTTCACCTTCGAGGACGAGAGCGGTCAGTCCCTGTCAGACGTTGCGCGCCTCGACACGATGGTCACGGTGGTCGACGCCGGCCGCTTTCTTGAGGACTGCGACGGGGTTGACGACCTCCGGACCAGGGGCCAGGCGCTTTCGGACGAGGACGATCGCTCGGTTGTGGACCTGCTGGTCGATCAGGTCGAGTTCGCCGACGTGATCGTTCTGAACAAGACCGATCTTCTGTCGCCCGCCGAACTCGATCGTCTGGAAGCGACACTTCGTGCGCTCAATTCGTCCGCGAAAATCGTGCGGGCCGAACGGGGCAACGTACCGCTCGGTGAAATTCTGGCAACCCATCGCTTCGACTTCGAT
>JBBRVF010000112.1:0-5425 GCA_038247145.1 Solirubrobacterales bacterium
ACCCGAAACGGGGGACGGTCACCCGGCCCCCGGGAACCAGGCTCGACAGCGGCGGCACTGGAAAGGGCCTGGCCACAGATGTCGCCGCCGAACAGCTCGAAGGTCTCGAGTCGTTCGCGGTCGGCTGCGTCGGCGACATCAGGTTCGGCGGCGTCGCCGGCCTGGAGAGGGAAGTTCAGATCGCCTCGCCCGATCCCGGCTCCGGACCGCTCGCCTCGATCGGGCTGTCCGCGGGCGCGGTTGCGACCAGCGGCATCACGCGCCGGTCCTGGATCGATCCGGACGGCAGGCCGGCGCACCACCTGATCAACCCGGCCACCGGCAGACCCGCCTGGACCGGCGTGCTCCAGGTGACCGCGATCGCCCCTACCGGCGTGGAAGCCGAAGTCAGGGCAAAGGCGGCATTGCTCTCCGGCCCCGATGCTGCCGCCGACTGGCTGGTCCACGGGGGCGTGATCGTGCTCGACGACAACCGGATGGTGCCTGTCGGGATCGATATGCTGACCGGCGGAGACGTGAGATGAGCGGCAACGGCATCCATATCTGGTGGATACTCAGCCGCGGTACCGGTATCGCGGCGATCCTGCTTGCAGGCACTTCCGTGATGACCGGCCTGCTCGCCGGTCGTGGACGACCGTTCAAGCTCGGGCGCTTCACCGACATCAAGCCGGTTCACGAGGCGCTCTCGATTGCGACGATCGTGCTCGTCCTGGCCCACGGACTACTGCTGCTCGGAGACCCCTGGCTGGATCCCGGGGTCGCCGGGATCGCAGTTCCGTTCCAGCTCGAATACCGGTCCTTCTGGACCGGGATCGGGATCATCGCCGGCTGGGGGATAATCCTGCTCGGCCTCAGCTACTACGCGCGGCGATGGATCGGACCGAACCGCTGGCGGGTCGCCCACCGCTTTGTCGCGGTCTTCTGGATCCTGGGCATCTTCCACACCTTCGGCGCCGGCACCGACAACGGTGAACTGTGGCTTCAGATTCCGGTGGCCCTGACCACCCTGCCGGCGCTCGTGCTGCTCGGAATGCGGCTCGGGAACCGGCCTCCGACGACGCGGGCAGGCGTCCCGTCGGCCACATCCCCCGCTGGTTGATAGCTTGGGACCAGACGCTCAGCCGGGCGCCCTGAGGGCAACGGCAGCCGCAAGTCAAGGAGGAAGCAAGTGTTCGAACGCATCGTGGTCGGTTTTGACGAGAGTGACGGCTCCCGGGACGCGCTGGCTCTGGCGCAGCGGCTGGCCGACCGGCTCGGAGCCGAGATCTTGCTCGTCGGCGTGGTCCCCCCGCCCACGGGCGGCAGCCTGCTGCCGGCCCTGCCGGCGAACGCTTTCACCAACCTGGTCGAACAGGCCACGGTCGGGATCGAAAAGGCCGCCGCCGAGATCGGCGCCGGATCCGAGATCATCCAGAGCAGTTCCGCCGCCCGCGGGCTGGAAGAGCTGACCGAGAAGCTCGAAGGCGATCTGGTGGTTCTGGGCTGTGCCCGGACCGATGCCGGACTGGTCCGTGCCGGCCACAAGGCGAGAGTCCTGATGCAGGGGTCCCCGTGTGCCATCGCCCTGGCCCCGGTCGATTACCGCGAGAGCGAAGCCGATCTGACCTCGATCGGCGTCGCGTTCGACGGCTCCCCCGAGTCCGCCTACGCCCTGGACTCGGCGCTGGAGATCGCCGGAGACCGAGGCGTGAGGCTGATCTCGGTCGCCACCGACTTCGCCGAAGCCTGGGGGTTCTGGGGCGCGACCTATGCGCTTTCCGAAATGGGCGAAGCGTCGCGCGAGTCGGCGGAGAAAATCCTCGCGGAGGCCGCCGGGTCGGTGCCGGAGGGCATCGAGGCGACGAAGGTTCTGCTGGAAGGACCCGCCGCGGTCGCGTTGCGCGAACAGTCGAAGGAACTGGGACTCCTTTGCCTCGGCTCGAGGGGCTATGGCCCACTTCGAAGGGTGCTGCTCGGCTCGGTCAGCTCGGAGCTGCTCCGCGAGGTTGCGTGCCCGGTGCTGATCGTCCCCCGGGGTGCCGAGCCGAAGTAGTCAGAGAGTTGATCCCGGTCGCTCAGCCGTGCGGGCATGCGACGGCCCGGCCGTCGATCTCGCCCCGCCTCAGCCGGTCGTAGGCGTCGGCGACGCCGTCGAGGCCGACGCGCTCGGTCCTGATCTCGATCCTGCCCGCGCGGGCCAGTTCGAGGACTTCGATCAGTTCGACCGCCGTACCCCAGTAGGTGGTGGCCATCCGGGCTCCCCAGGGCAGCGACATAGCACCGTACTCGAAGGTGCCCCCGGCCAGCCCGAGCAGGGTAAGGTCGCCCTCGTAGGCCAGCAGCTGCGCGGCCAGCGCCAGGGTCGCTTCGGCCCCGACCACGTCGAGAACCAGCTCGGAGCCGTGTCCGCCGGTCAGCGAACGCACCGCCTCCGGCGTCGCCTCCTCCGACAGCAGCGTGTGGTCTGCGCCGAAGCCGGAGGCGGCCTCCAGCTTTTCGGCGGCGGTGTCGATTGCGACGATCCGCGCTGCCGAGAGCGCTTTGATGATCTGGACCGCCATCTGACCGAGACCTCCGACGCCGATCACCACAGCGGTCGAGCCCGGGATCAGGCGGTGGAGCGAGCGCTTGATCGCGTGGTAAGGAGTCAGGGCCGCGTCGGAGAGCGGCGCCGCATCGCGGGGATCGAGACCGTCGCCCAGCGGGATCAGCAACCGGGTCGAAGGGACCAGCATGTACTCGGCCATACCGCCGTCGAACCCCAGCCCGCCGCCGAGCTTGCCGATCGCGAGCTGGTTCTCACAGTAGTCCTCGCGTGAGAGCCGACAGGCCCGGCAGTGGCCGCAGCCCCAGGGGCCGTAGACGGCGACCGGCTCGCCGACTTCGTAACCGGACACACCATCGCCCAGCTTCTCGACCCAGCCCGCGTTCTCGTGACCGAGGGTGAAGGGAGGGTCGAACGGCATCACTCCTGCCGGCCACTCCATCAGGTGCAGGTCTGAATGGCACAGCCCGGCCCCACCGACCTTGATCAGTACCTCGCCGGGACCCGGTTCGGGTACGGGTACTTCGACGAGTTCGGGGGCCTGCTGCCATTCGATCAACCGGTAAGAGTTCATGGAGTTAGCTTTACCCGATCGGCCCGGAATATCAACCGGGTTTCACCACATGTTCACCCGGCCGGGAGGGAGACCGCCAGAAACCGGCCCTCAGGCGATCGACGGCGCTTCGGGCAGACTCTCGAGGGCCCGGTCCATCTCCTCCTCGGAGAACTCGAGGTCGACCAGATCTCCCGACAGGTAGGACTGGTAAGCCGCGAGGTCGAGGTGACCGTGGCCGCAGAGGTTGAACAGGATCACCCGCTCATCGCCCTCCTGCTTGGCTTCTTCAGCCTCGTTGAAGACCGCCCGGATCGCGTGGGTCGGCTCCGGCGCCGGGATGATCCCTTCGGCTCGGGCGAAGGTGATCGCCGACTCGAAGGCCTCGGTCTGCGGAATCGCCTGGGCCTCGACCAGCCCCTCCTTGACCAGGGCGCCGAGGATCGGTGCGACACCGTGGTAGCGAAGTCCGCCGGCGTGGACCGGAGGAGGCACGAAGTCGTGGCCGAGCGTGTAAGTCGGCATCAGCGGGGTCATGCCGACCGTATCGCCGAAGTCGTAGGCATAGGTGCCCTTGGTCATGGTCGGGCAGGCGGCCGGCTCGACCCCGATGAACCTGGTGTCGAGGCCCTCCTTCAGCTTCTTGCGAAGCAGCGGGAAGGCAATCCCGGCAAAGTTGGAACCGCCACCGACGCAGCCGATCACGACATCCGGATACTCGCCGGCCATCTCCAGCTGGGCGATCGCCTCCTGACCGATCACCGTCTGATGCAGGCAGACGTGGTTCAGGACCGAGCCGAGGGCGTACTTGGTGTCTTCCGAGGCGACCGCGACCTCGACCGCCTCGGAGATCGCGATGCCCAGGCTGCCGGTGGCGTGCTCGGCCTGGGAGCGACCGGCTTCGGTCAGCTGCGACGGGCTGCGGTGGACGCTCGCGCCCCAGGTCTCCATCATCGCCCGGCGGTAGGGCTTCTGGTCGTAGCTGACCCCGACCATGAACACTTCGCATTCGAGGCCGAACATCTCGCAGGCCAGGGCCAGCGAAGAGCCCCACTGTCCCGCTCCGGTCTCGGTCGCCAGCTTCTTCACGCCCTCCTGCTTGTTGTAATAAGCCTGCGGGATCGCGCTGTTGGGCTTGTGGGAGCCGGCCGGGGAAACGCCCTCATACTTGTAGTAGATGTGGGCAGGGGTGTCGAGCACCTTCTCCAGGGCACGGGCCCGAAAAAGCGGGGTCGGCCGCCACAGCCGGTACTTGTCGACGACCTCCTCGGGGATGTCGATCTCCGGCTCCATCGAGACTTCCTGCTCGATCAGACCCATCGGGAAGAGCGGCGCGAGGTCCTCCGGCCCCAGCGGCTGGCCGGTGCCGGGGTTGAGCGGCGGCAACGGCTCGCCAGGTAGATCGGCGGCGATGTTCACCCAGTGGTCCGGGATCTGCGACTCGTCGAGCAGATACTTCAGCTGCTTGTCCATTCCGGTGGGGCTCCTCTCCGAAGGTCTGCGCCGCGCGGCGCCGGTCCGGCCAGTCTAGCCCTGCCGGTTCAGGCCCCGGCCAGGGCGCCCTGATAGACCTGCCAGGCGAGCACGGTCTTGGCGACGAGACTGAGGATTATGTAGACCCGCTCGACGAACAGCGGGTCCTTCCAGCGGCCGTTGGCCCGGTAGCCGAGCCACATGTTCACGGCGAAACCGTTGAACAGGACGAACAGCGAAACGAAGATGATGTAGACGAAGACCGGCACGCCGTCGCCCTCGCCGCTGGCGAGGATGAACTGGATCACTATCGCGATCCACGGCACCGCGCCGACCACGCAGCCGTAGATGAAGGGTGACCAGTCGACCTCGTCCCTCCCGAGGTTGGCCCGCTCCATGACCAGACCGAACAGGATCATCGAGGAGTTGACTGCGAAGATCGCCAGCAGTGCTACGACGTCGCTGACCCCCGAGAGCATCGCAATGATCACGATCATGATCGAGGCACTGATCGAGTACTCCCACCAGCGGGCCGGGTTCATCCCGCGCGAGATGTTCTTTTCGTACCAGTTGCGGGCGAAGGTGCCGACCGCGAAATGATCCACCGCCGCAAGGGCGAGGAAGAGCGCGACCAGGATGTCGATTCGCAGGTCGAACAGATCCTTTGTTCCGTACATGCCGCTGCCCGGCGCGTCGGTCAGGAAGGAGCCGATCACCGGTAGTTTGGCCGGCTCGGAAATCAGCAGCAAAATGACCACCTGAACCGCGAAGAAGACCGTCGCGACCAGGTTCAGGCGTCGAAGCTTCGACAGCTTGCCTTCATCGCGCTGCGGTTCGGTGCCGGCTGACGTGTTTTCGCTTTTTTCGTGATTCAT
>JBBRVF010000113.1:0-5415 GCA_038247145.1 Solirubrobacterales bacterium
AGCAGATCGACCTTCTCGGCGTTGACCAGGTCGATGCCCCCTCCCCCCTTCCAGCGACTGACCTGAGCCGGGCTCACGTCGAGCAGCTCAGCCAGACGGCGCTGGGAGCCCAGATCATGGCTGAGTGCGGTGATCTTGGCTGCGGTTTCGACCGGCATCGCCAGATCTTAGCGCAACATAATCTGTTGCGCAACCCAGGCTTCGGGGCGTGTCTTGTGCCTGGATCAGATGTTTGACGGTGCGGGTTCCGGGTAAGTCGTGGAGCAATGCTCTCGCACCCCAAATCCCTCTTAGCGGCGATTTGATGGCGATCGTCGCCTTGTTTGGCTTGGCAGCTTTCAGCACCGCCGCGCAGGCGATAAACAGTCGCCCGATATCCGTCTATCCGGTGCCCAAGACGCCGGTCGCGTCGGATTCGACAGGGTTCAGTTTTCGCGGTGTCAAGCCGGGGGACCTTGGACCGATCAAGGTGGTCGGAACACGATCAGGCCGCCACGGGGGCAGCCGAGTGCCGCACTCCGACGGCCGCGGTGTCAGCTGGGTACCGAAGAGTGATTTTAGGACCGGTGAGTACGTCCGGGTCCAGACAAGGCGCAACCTGGTCAGATCCGGCAACAGCCGCTTCTGGGTCAGGATCGGCCGCTTCTACGGGAACGACGACAAACCTGCCGGCCCGGGCGAGCCGAAGCCAAGGGACGGCCTGAAGTCGCGTCCGGACCTCAAGCCCGTCACTCTCGACGTGCTCGAGAGTGAAGTCGAATCGACTGCGGGCAAGATCTTCTTCGCTCCCAAGGAGGACGGCCTGAGCATCGCGGACCGGTTTGGCCGGATCTCGTACTTTCAGCCGATCGGTTTCGGAAGCAAGGGAAACCAGGTCTGGAACTTCCAGCGCCGGATCTACCGGAACCGCCAGGTCCTGACTTACTGGAAGGGACCCTCGAGCTCCCAGCAGGCGTCCCCCGTCGGAAGGTTCTCCCAGATCGGGCACTACGTGATCCTCGACAACAACTACCGACGGATTGCTCGTTTCACTCCCGGAAACGGCTATGGATCCAACATCCACGAGTTCGAGATCACTCCTCGAGATACGGCTCTGGTGGCGGCATACCGCGGCGTCCGCAGAGACCTGCGACCGGTTGGAGGAAAGAAGAACGGCAAGATTCTGGACAACGTCGTCCAGGAGATCGACCTGAAGACCGGAGCGGTCCTGTTCGAATGGCACGGTATCGGCAGCGTGGCCATCAAGGCCAGCGAAGCCCCCGTGCCGAAAGACGGGTCGCTGTGGGACTTCCTTCACATCAACGCGGCCAAGACGGACGCCGATTCCTACCTGTTGTCCGGACGCAGGATGAGCACGATCTACCGGGTAGATCGACGGACCGCCAGAGTGAAGTGGAGGCTGCGCGGTGACGGCAAGAAACCGAAAACCAACAACTTCGAGCTCGGCGACGGTGCCGACTTCGGTTACCAGCACGACATGAAGCGACTGGCGAACGGGGACATCTCGCTGTTCGATAACAGCATCAACCGGCCTGAATCACCTCTGCCCGAAATTCACGATCAGTCGAGCGCCCTGATCCTGAACCTCTCCGACACGGAGAAAGGGCGTGAGGCGACACTGGTCGAGCGCTACAACCACGAGCCCGATCCGGTCGTCAGCCGTTCACAGGGAAGTGCCCAGCAGCTTGAAGACGGGAACGTATTCGTCGGTTGGGGGTCGGTTTCGCGGATGACCGAGTTCACGCCGGAAGGCGACATCGCCTTCGACGCGACCTTCGACGACGCGGAAGAGAGTTCGTATCGGGCTTCGCGCGCACCGTGGCGCGGGCTTCCTGGTGGCCGTCCGGCGATCGCCAGCAAGGCGACCGGCTCCGGCGCGACCGTTTGGGCGAGCTGGAACGGCGCCACTCTGATCCGTCACTGGAAGGTGTTCACCGGCAGCGATCCTGGCGAGCTCGAGGAGATAGGCGCATCGAGCTGGAAGGGCCTGGAAACCGAAATACCGGTCGATTCCGTGAAAGCGAAAGTGCAGGTGGTCGCCTACGGAGACGAAGACGAGGAGCTCGGCCGGTCGAAGCTGGTCAGCCTGGACCGGCAGTCCCGCTAGGAGGCACCGTCCCGGGAACGTTCGGGAAAGTGTTCATGAACGAGGCTCATCCCGTCGGCTCCGAACTGCGCCAGGACGGCCAGGACCAGTTGGTGAAAGCGCGAAGGGCCCACTCCGCCGGTCCGTACCGGTGCTTTCTGAGCCAGAGCGCGCTCAGCCAGGTCTGTGCGGTGAAGACCGCAATCGCGATCAGCACCGCCACGCCGGGCGATACCTGACCGACCAGGCCGAGCCCGTAGCCGGTGAAGATCAGCGACAGGGCTATCGACTGGAGCAGGTAGTTGCTCAGGGCGATCCTGCCCGCGGGAGCAAGGGCCCCGATGAGCCCCTCCCCCGCCCTCGTATTTCTCGCGAGAACAAAGGCGGCCAGGTAGGCGGCTGCCAGCGCCGGGGCGAGCAGGACGTCGAGGCTGAGCGCGAACAGCTCTGTTGCCGGGTGTGCCAATGCCGGTTCATGGCCGGCCCAGGCGTAGAAACCCGCGGCAGGCAGGCCCAGCAGCAGGCCCAGCAGCAGCATGCGCCTCCAGAGGGTCTGGAACCGCCCCGGCTCGTGAAGGGCGCGCACCCGTCCTGCGGCCAGTCCGACCAGGAACATTGCCATCGCGCTCGGCCCCTGGAGTAGCAGCAGGACGAGAAAGGTCTCGCCGAGCTCGCCGCTCCGGGTCTCGAACACAGCCCCGATACTTCCGGAGCCGTAGCCGGCCTCGAGTTCTTCGGCCTGAGCCGCCAGCTCCACCGGGTCCGAGCGAAAGGGGTCAGGATCGTCCAGGGCAGTCGAGGCGAGCAGCGCCCAGATCAGCGAGGCAAGTATGAGCAGGGCACCGGCCACGATCAGGGCCCCTCTCGGACTCCAGTTGCGGACCAGATACAGGGCACATCCTGCGATCGCGTAGATCATCAGGATGTCGCCTTCAAAGAACAGCAGTCCGTGGGCCAGGCCAAGTACGAACAGCCCGATCAGCCTGCGTCCGAAGCGACGCCCGAATGGCAGCCCTTTGCGGGCGGCGCTGTCCATCTGGATCGTGAAGCTGTAGCCGAAAAGGAAGGAGAACAGCAGGTAGAACTTCGACTCGAAGAAGAAGGTTACGAACGCACTCGCGCCATCCGAGGCGATGCCGTCAAAAGACGGATCGCTGATCCCCGACCAGGTCGAGGCGAAGAACCCGACGTTGACCACGACGATGCCGAACAGCGCGAAGCCGCGCAGCCCGTCGATAAGTTCGATCCGACGCGCGGGCCGGGCTGCGGGCGCCCCGGTCAGCTGACTTCGACGCCCTTCCAGAAGGCGATCCGGTCGGTGATCATGGCGGCCTTCTCTTTCGGCTCGGGGTAGTAGAAGGCTGCCCCGGCATTGGTCTGGCCTTCGACGACCACGTCGTAGTAGGCGGCCGTGCCTTTCCAGGGACAGGTTGAGCTCTGGTCGCTCTCGGCCAGGTATTCGGAGCTCACCGCATCCTTCGGAAAGTAGTGGTTTCCCTCGACGATCACCGTATCGTCGCTACGAGCCAGTTCGACGCCGTTCCATGTGGCCGCTACCGAGTTGTCGAATTCCATCGCTATCTCCTGTCCGAGGGGGTGTCGCTGGATGACAGATCCTCTCAGGGTTGCTGTTCCGGCACGGTTCAGGGCAACTTTCCGTGAACGACAGGGTTATGAGCAAGTAGCGGGCTGTAGAGTGGCCCGGTTACGCCACGATTCCCCAAAGAGGAGAGCCCCTTGAACGCTCGCTTGAGCCGCATTCCGCATGTCTTCGCGATTGTCGTCCTGACGATCGCCGCAATCTTCATGGTCGCCGCCACGCTGCCCGCCGGCGCTTTCGCCGCAGGAGCCCAGACATCACTGAGCAAGAAGCAGAAGGCCAAGAAGAAGGCAAAGGCCAAGGCCAAGAAGAAGGCAAGAGCCAAAGCGAAGGCCAAACGCCTGCGCCAGGGCCCTGCTGGACTCAACTTCTACGATCCGGCCAGCAAGAACAGGGCGATCCCGGGCCGGCACGGCAAGCTGATCTGGGCCCGCAACGCCGGCGGCACCGTGCCGCTCGCGAGCGCCGCCTCGACCAAGCTGGTGCTCTACAGCTCAAGGACCGTCAGCGGAGGGAAGACCGCGGTTTCCGGTTCGATCAGCGTCCCCGAGGGCAAGGCTCCCAAGGGAGGGTGGCCCGTCATCTCTTACGGCCACGGCACCACCGGCATCGCCGACCAGTGCGCGCCTTCGAGGAACACTGTTGGTGGTCCCGCCGAGGGATACATCAGCTACACCGATGACATCCTCAACTCCTGGCTTGACGCCGGTTACGCGATCGCCCGTTCGGACTACGAAGGGCTCGGAACCCCGGGCATTCACCCGTTCCTGGTCGGCAAGTCTTCCGGTCGCGGCATTCTCGACATCGTGCGTGCCGCACATGACCTCAACCCGAAGATCTCGAAGCGTTTCGTGATCACCGGTCACTCGCAGGGTGGCCATGCGGCGCTGTTCGCCGCCGACCAGGCCTCGACCTGGACCCCGGATCTCAAGCTGAGGGGAACCGTCGCCTACGCGCCGGCATCCCAGCTGAAGGAGCAGCTGCCGCTGCTTTCCGGCTTCACCACTGCACCGAATGGATTGACAGCACTTGCGACGATGATCGTCCGCGGTGTCAGCTCGGTCTACCCCGCGGTTGATGCTCCGGCTCTGATCTCGGACCCGGTGCTGGCTCTCTACCCGGATACTCTGACCGAGTGCCTCCAGCAGTTGAGCGAGCCGACCAGCCTGGCCGGAATCGCGCCCAGCGAGCTGGTCCGACCCGGTGCCGACACCGCGGCTCTGCTCGACGCGCTCGGCGAGCAGAACCCGATCGCCACCAGCTCGGCTCCGATCGTGCTGACTCAGGGTCTCGCGGATACGACCACGTTCCCGTTCCTGACCAGCAACCTGAACATCGAGCTGGGCAAGATTCCGGGCAACAAGGTCGAGTACCTCACCTACCCCGGCGTTGACCACGGGACGATTCTCGATGCCTCCGAGGCCGAGATCGACCCGATCATCGAGGGTTGGCTGCCTGGCGGAAAGTAGGCGCTGCGCAGCATCTGAAGAATCGAACGACGGCGGCTACGGCCGCCGTCGTTCGTTCTGCCACCGTCCGAACGGCGTACATTCCCCCTGTGAGCGATGAGTAACGGAGACGCGCCCCGCAGAACCCGCCTTGCCGGCGAACGAACCCAGCTCGCCTGGTGGAGAACCGGCCTCGCCGCCTTTGCCGTCGGCATAGGAGTAGGCCGAGTCGTACCGATCCTGGATCCGACCGTCACGGTCTGGCCCTACATGGTGCTCGG
>JBBRVF010000114.1:0-5383 GCA_038247145.1 Solirubrobacterales bacterium
CAGCTCGCCTCCTGCTGGGCCCTGATGTTCGCTCTCGGTCTTGACGCCCAGGCCGGTCTCGGGGCTTCGGCAGCGGTGCTGTTCGCAGTCAACGTCACCGCAGTCGTGCCGGCCACTCCGTCCAACGTCGGCATCTTCCAGCTGGCAGTGATCAGCGTTCTGACCACCGGTTGGGGCGTCTCGGCTTCCGACGCGCTCGCCTACGGAGTCATCCTTCAGGCGGTCGAGATAGCCACCGCCGTGGGTCTGGGTCTACCCGCGCTTTTCCGCGAAGGACTGACCTGGAGCGATCTGCGTGTTCAGGCGATTTCGACCGCGCCGGTCGAGCTCAGCTCAAGCCCTCCCCGCCGTGACAGCGGCGACTCCCTGCCGGATTACCTGCGCTGAAGACCGCCCTCGGTTACGACCCGGTCTGCCTGGGCCACGACAACGGCTCGATGGTGCTGGACGAAGCCGCCGCCGGCTGGATCGCCGTCAAACATGCCGAGAACGCCGACCGGATCCTGCGGGCCCGCACGGTGCTGGTCGAGGCCGGGGTCGCTGATCGTCTCGAGAATTTGGTCACGAGGCCGGCCAGTGTCGAAGAGCTCTGCCTGGTCCACACCGAAGCTCACGTCCAGAGGATCGAGCAAGCCTGCGAGGCGGCCGACGCCGCCGCTGCCGCCGGCAGGCCGGAGATCCTCAGACCCGGACCCGAAGCCCGGGTCGGAGCCGGTTCGCTTCAGGCCGCGCTGGTCTCGGCCGGAACCGCGCTGAGCGCGGTTGATTTCGCGATGTCAGAGGGAGGAGGGCGCGCCTACTCGCTGACCCGGCCGCCCGGCCACCACGCCTCGGTCGACGAGGCGATGGGATTCTGCCTGTTCAACAGTGCAGCGATGGCGGCCCGGCATGCTCAGCGCTTCCACGGCCTCTCCCGGGTCGCCGTGATCGACTGGGACGTCCACCACGGCAACGGCAGCCAGGCCGTCTTCTACGACGACCCCGGCGTTCTGTTCGTCTCGCTCCATCAAAACGGGCTGTATCCGGAGGACCTCGGATTCGTCGAGGAGCGCGGACAGGGGGAAGGGGCCGGCGCCAACCTCAACGTCCCGCTGCCGGCAGGAACCGGCGACGCCGGCTATCTGGCCGCGATGGAGGAGGTCGTCCTGCCGGCCCTGACCGGGTTCGGCCCCGAGCTGATCGTGCTCTCCAGCGGTCAGGACGCCGGCGCCTGCGACCCGCTCGGCCGGATGAGTGTCACCGCCGAGGGCTTTCGCCGGATGACCCGCCGCCTGGTCGAGTTCACCGAACTCCCGGGCTCATCATCCGGCGGCCGCATCGCCGCGATCCAGGAAGGCGGCTACAGCATCGACCACATGCCGTTCTGCGTGCTGGCCACGGTCGAGGCCCTGGCCGGCCTCGATCCCGCTCTCCCGGGAGACCCGGTCGAGATGGACGTCCCGACAGAGATCAAGCCGATCGAAATCGAAGCGATCCGCCGCGCTGCCGTGGCCGCCGGTCTCGACTAGGCGCTGCTTTCCCGACCGGGTCGAGCTCAACCGCCCAGATCCACCTGGCTCCAGTCGAGGCGTTCGGGGAAGCGGGGGAGGCCGTCGTCGGGGACCGGGAACCACGCGGAGGCGTAGTCGACGAACTGGTGTCCGAGTGGCCTGATGCCGGGATCCTGGTCGAGCGCGCCGAGCCGGACGGCGACCAGGTCCGGGTTTTCAGGGTTGACCGTATGGATCTGGCTGCCGCAGTTCGAGCAGAAGGCCTTGTTCCAGCCGTCACCGGGCTCGTAGAGGCGAACCAGGTCCTCGCCCTCGGTGAACCGCATCGACCCTGGAACTGTCAGGCCGGAGATCGATAAGCCGGTCCCGGTCCGACGCTGACAACGCTTGCAGTAGCAACAGGCGGCGCCGATCAGCGGTTCGTCGATCTCGAACTTGACCGATCCGCACATGCATTGACCGCTTAGCGGGGCGACCCCTTTACCGTCAGGTGAAATCCGTGAGCTTTCCATTCCCGGAGCCTAACCTTCCTGAGACCTGCCGCATCTGGCAGGCATCGGCGGTCCTGACCGGACCCGATGCCCGTCAGATTGATCCGGGGTCGGAGTCAGGGGCTAGGCTCGGTTGGTGGACCGGCTCGGCCTGATCGATGAACTGTCGCGTGAAATCGGCGATGCCCGGGTCCTGGCCGCGATCGGTGACGTGCCCAGGGAGGCCTTCGTCCCCGAAAATCTTCGTCCGCGAGCCTGGGAGAACGAGCCGCTGCCGATCGGTGAGGGTCAGACGATCTCCCAGCCGCTGGTCGTCGCCCGGATGTGCGAGCTCCTCCGGCTCACCGGCCGGGAGAGCGTGCTTGACGTCGGGACCGGATCCGGCTACCACGCGGCGGTTCTGTCGAGGCTCGCCGCGCGGGTGGTCTCGATCGAGAGATACCCGGAGCTGAGCGAGGCGGCGCAGAGGTCGCTCGCGCAGACCGGGGTGGGGAACGTGCGCCTCGTGGTCGGCGACGGCAGCCTCGGCTGGCCGGAAGAGGCGCCCTACGACGCGATCAACGTGGCCGCGGCCGCGCGGCACGGTGCCCCGCCGGCGCTGGTCGAGCAACTGGCGGACGGCGGTCGCATGGTGATCCCGGTGGACGGTTTCGACCAGCGTCTGCTGCTGGTCACCCGCGACGGCGAAAGCATCGAAGTCGAGGCCGAGGAACATGTGCGCTTCGTTCCGCTGGTAGAAGGAGATCCCTGAGCAGGAGCTGAAGGTTGCGCTCAGCCGGCGCGCTCGCGGCCGGCTCCGGGGCCGGCCGAATAGGATCGTTTGATGCCGGGCGCCATACCGAAGTTCAACCAGCACGCCGCCACCTACGACGCGGCGCGGACCCGGATCATCCCGCCGTTCGACTCGTTCTACGGCGCCGCCGTGCAGGCGATTTCGCTCGCCGGAGAGGAGCCGTCGCGAATCCTCGACCTGGGAGCGGGGACGGGCATGTTGTCCGGCTTCGTCCTGGATGCCTACCCGGGCTGCGAGGTGACGCTTTTCGACGGAGCCGAACTGATGCTGGAACAGGCCAGGGAGGCTCTGGGGGACCGTTCGGTCAGCTTCGTCCAGGGAGACATGGATGACGCGCTGCCCGAGGGGCCGTGGGACGGCGTCGTTTCCGCCCTGGCGATCCACCACCTCGAAGATGACGGCAAGCGCCACGTCTTCGCCGAGGCGCATCGCGTCCTGCGCCCGGGCGGGATCTTTGTCAACTCCGAACACGTACTCGGGCCGACTCCCTCGCTCGATGCCGAGTACCGGCGCTGGCACGAGACGGAGGCCCGGAGGGCGGGTATCGACGATGTCGAGTGGGCCGCCTACGAAGACCGGATGACCGCCGACCACCTCAGCCCGCTGCCCGAACAGCTTGAGTGGCTGTCCGAAACGGGCTTCGAGGACGTCGACTGCCTGTTCAAGGACCGCGGTTACGCAGTCATCTTCGGCCGAAAGGCTGCCTGACTTGCCGCCGGCGAAAGTTGCGGTCATCGGTCATGTCGAGTGGGCCGAGTTCGTCTCTGTGGAGCGGGTACCGAAGCCCGGCGAGATCGTCCACGCCGAGGAAATCGGCCGGAACGCGGCGGGCGGCGGCGCCGTCGCGGCTGTTCAGATCGCGAGGCTGAACGGCGCCTGCCGCTTCGTCACCGCGCTGGGCGATGACGAGATCGCCGACCTGGTTGGGTTCAGCCTCGAGCAGCGTGGGGTCGAGGTTCGCTCGGCTCGCCGCCCTTCACCCCAGCGACGGGCCTTCGTCCACCTCGACTCCAGTGGCGAGAGGACGATCACGACGATCGGCGAGCGGCTGGGCGCCCGGGGGGACGACGATCTGCCTTGGAGCGAGTTTGACGAGTTTGACGCGCTCTACTTTACGGCCGGTGAGGTAGACGCCCTGCGGGCTGCCCGCCAGGCTCGCATCCTGGTGGCGACCGTCAGGGTGCGAGAGGTCCTGTCGAAGGCCGGGGTAAAGGTGGACGTGCTGGTGGCCAGCGCCAACGACCGCGGTGAGCAGTACAGCCGAGGGGACATCGAGCCGGCTCCCGACTGGGTGGTTCGCACAGACGGCGCTCTTGGCGGATCTCTCGAGGCCGCTGACGGGACGGTCACCGAGTGGCGATCGCTGCCTGTCGAGGGTCCTCCGGGCGACAACTACGGTGCGGGAGATTCTTTCGCGGGGGGTCTCACCTGCGGACTCGGAATGGGCTACGGCATCGCCGATTCGATCAGCCTGGGCGCCTTCTGCGGGGCTTCAGCGGTCCACGGAGCGGGTCCCTACGGCTCCCAGGCCTCGACCGAGAATCTGTCGCAATGGCGCGAGCTCTACGAGATCGGCGACTGAGCTACGGCGTTTTCGCTTCGGGCCAGCCTTCGGGGCCGCCACTTCCGGCGACGTACTCGTCGAGCGGTACCTCATCCGCCTTCCAGGCCTGGCGCACCGGCTCGATGATTCGCCAGCATTGCTCGGCCGCATCGCCTCGCACCGACAGGCTCGGGTCGTTGTCGATAACCCCCTTCAGCACCTCGCCGTACTCGGTCAGATCGCCGGCACCGAAGCCGACCTCGAGCGTGGCCCGTTCGATCGACCTGGGGTCGCCGGGCCCGTTGATGTTGAGGTCGAGCCGCACGCTGTCAGCACCAAAGCTGAGGCCGATTCTCAGTCGATCGGGGAGGTCGGGTCCGGTCAGGCCGTCCGGTGTATGCGGAGTCGGCCGAAAGGTGAATACGGCTTCTTTCCGGGGATTGCCGACGGCCTTGCCGGAGCGGAGTCGGAAGGGGACACCGCTCCAGCGCCAGTTGTTCACACCGACCACGATCTCGGCCAGCGTCTCGGTGCGATTGGCAGGATCGACCCCCGGCTCGTCGGCGTAGTCGGGAAGTTCGCGGCCTTCGACTTCGCCCGCCGTGTAGCGCGCCCGCCGGCTCGAGCCGGCCGCGTCGTCGTCCCAGACCCTCGTCGCTCGCAAGACCTGTGCAGTTTCGTCGCGGAAGTTCCTTGCCTCGATCGAGGCGGGCGCCTCCATGGTCAGAATCGACAGGACCTGCAGCAGGTGGCTCTGGATCATGTCGACCATCGCTCCGGCGTGGTCGTAGTAGCCGGCTCGGCCTTCGAGGCCGAGGCTCTCATCCCAGACGATCTCCACGCTTTCGACGTGCTGGGCGTTCAGCACCGGTTCCAGGACGCGGTTGGCGAACCTCAGCCCGACGATGTTCAGCACCGTGGATACGCCGAGGAAATGGTCTACGCGGTGGATCCGTTCCTCCGGGACAAGCCCGGTCAGCAGCCGGTTGAGCGATTCGGCGCTGGCTTCGTCGGTGCCGAACGGCTTCTCCATGACCAGCCGTGTGCCCTCTGGCAGATCGATTCC
>JBBRVF010000115.1:0-5346 GCA_038247145.1 Solirubrobacterales bacterium
CTTTCGCAGGATCGAGATCGGCTGGGTTGCGAGCTCCCCGCTGACCCCGTTCCGGATCGAATCCATGACCGCGTCGCCGGCTTCGTAGCCGAAGATCGACATCGGCTCGGCGTCGGCGCCGTAGCGCTCGCGGAAGGTCTCGAAGAAGGCCTCGCCACTGATCGCGTAATTACCGCTCGGCAGCATCGGCGCGGTCACATATGTATCCAGCTCGATGTCGCCCAGTTCCTCGAGAAAGCCGGCGAGCGAGATGCCCTCGCCGCCGAAGAGCTTGACGTGGACGCTGGCCCGGTTTATCGCCTCGAACAGATTGAGTCCGATCTCCAGGTCCGACCCCGCGTACAGGACGGCGTCGGCGCCGGACTCGTCGATCCGTTCGGCGAGCGAGACCATGTCGGTGCCGACTGTCGCGGATGCGCTCCCGACGAGCTTGATGTCAGCCGTGGACGCGAGACGGTTGAAGTACTGCTCGAGACCGAGGCCGTAGGTGCCACGATCGTTCACCACGAATGCCCGGTTGACCGTCTCCTCCTGCATGAACTGGGTCAGCGCGGCAGCCTGAACCGTGTCGTTGGGTACCACACGGGCGAAGGTCCGCAGTCCGGTCGGTCGCAGCTTCTCACCCAGTGAGGGCGAGGGCCTGGTCAGCTTGACCGCGGTCGAGCCCGAGCTGACGTGGAGGATGCCGGCCCGGTTGAGGATCGGCATCGCCAACTCGGTCCCGCCCGAGTCGAACTCCCCGATGTAGGCGATCGCCGTCGGGTCGGCTGCGGCCCGCCTGGCGTTGGCCTCGACCTTCGCCGGATCGAAACGCCCTTTCTCGTCGGCATCGTTCAGCCCGACTACTTCGATCGCGGCCGGGCCGATCCGCGAGCCCTGGTTGGCCACAGCGATTTCGACCGCCCTGATCGTATCTTCGCCGCCACGCCCGCCGCTGGTCGGCTGGCTGACGTAGATGCTCAGGGTCCGCTCGGCTTCTTCGACCGATTCCGAGCCGCATCCGGATACCGACATGGCGAGCCCGACCGCCGCGATCGCCAGGGCGGCAAGCAGGGGCAGGCTTCTGGAGGCTGTCGGAGTTTCAGGCATCGCTTCGGGTGCCCGGCGGACCGGGAACGAATGGGGGTTGCACTCGAGGCCTAAAGCTAGCGGCTTCAGCGCCGCTTGCCGGCGATCCGGGCCGGTCTGACACGCGAGATGCCACCTGTCGCAGTCATCCGGAAACGCACCTTGTAGGAAGTTCGCTTGGCCATCCGGGTCATCCTCAGCTTGAACCTCGCCTGCTTCTTCCCGCCGGAAGGGATGGTGTCCATCTTCCGGCAGCGCGTTCCGCGGACCGCCTTCTTCGGCACCCTGCTGCAGACTTTGACCGCCGAGGCGGGTGCGGTTCCCGAATTGCGGACGGTCACCCGGTACGACGCGGCTTTGCCGCGGACCGCTTTTGCCAGACCCGGCGAGACCTTCATCTTCAGCTTCGCTTTCCCGTCCGGCGTCGACTCGTCCAGCGTCCGGGTGATGGTCAGCGAGCTCGGACCGAGGTCGAGTTCGTCCAGCCCGGAAAGCAGCGAGTCGAGGTCGAAACCGCCGAGCGCGCCGCCGCCTGTTCCGGACAGCAGGCCTGGCAGCAGGCTCCGAATCGTTGTGCAGGCGTCGATGAGGCCGAGGATTTTCGTCTTGCCCGCGAACGGCCCGAACCGGGACCATTCGCCGGCCAGGGCGCCGGGGCCTTCGGGACCCTTGGTGAAGCGCTCGCCGCTGCCCAGTGAGGTCGATTCGGTGGTGAAAGTGACGTCCATCGGAGAAAAGCCACAGGTCAGGTTGTCGCCGAGCAGGCCTGTGATCAGGCCCAGCTCCGAGGGCAGGCCCGCCCCGAGGCCGCCCAGCGCGCCGAGCAGCTGCTGGGGGTCGAGCGAGACCCAGATCCCGGCTTTGGCATCGATCTCGAGCCTGCCGGTCGAGCGGTCGAAGGTTCCGGTCGCGTCCTGTTCGACGCCCATGTAGCCCTCGATGTCCACGGGGATGTCGAATCCGATCAGCGAGCGGGCGATGGTCGAGACATCGATCACCGGCATCTGAAAGCCGCCCTTGGGGATCTTCACAATGCCCTGCTCGTCAATAGTCCCTTCAATGGAAGAAGGTCCGCTGAGCCCACCGAAACCGAGGTCGCCCACCAAGCCGGCCTCGATTGCGCTCTGGTCGAACTTGATGCTGAATGGCTCGTCGGCCGCCCGGGCCGAATCGGTGGCCGGACCGATCGCGACGATCAGCGCAGCGACGACAAGGCTGATTGTTGCCAGCACGCAGGAAAGAACCCGGCGATCCTGGTCACTTCGTCTCCCGAAACTCAACTCGATTCCCCCTCGTTCGCGTGACAATGCCGGATCTCCCTTCGTCATCGCCTGCGTCTGACCAGCATAGCCGCGAAGCGGCGGCCGGTGTGGCCGACGGAGTGGCCTGCCTAGGATTGACTGAAAGTGAAACGAAAGGCATCAGTGGAAATAGCGCAGTTCCCCAAGGAAACCGACAAGACCGGAGCTTTCGTCAGGCAGGACAGCGTCTTTCGGTCCCACGTGAGCGCCGACGGCTCATCCGGCTTCCCTGCCGAGGCCGGTCGTTACCACCTCTACGTTTCGCTGGCCTGCCCCTGGGCCTCGAGGGCGATCATCGTGCGCAAGCTCAAGGGCCTCGAGGATGCGATCTCCCTGACCATCGTAGATCCGGTCCGCGACGACCGGGGCTGGCGGTTTACTGACGAGGATCCCGATCCGGTCAACGACTTCGAGTACCTGTCCGAGGCCTACCGGCAGTCTGACCCGGACTTCGACGGCCGGGTCACCGTTCCGCTCCTCTGGGACAAGCAGGAGAACCGCGCGGTCAACAACGAGAGCTCGGAAGTCATCCGCATGCTCAACTCGGAGTTCGACGAGTTCGCTTCCGACCCTGACCTCGACCTCTACCCCGAGCCGCTCCGCGAAGAGATCGACTCGATCAACGACCGGGTCTACCGGAGCATCAACAATGGGGTTTACCGCTGCGGTTTTGCTTCCACTCAGGGCGCCTACGAAGAAGCATTCATCGACCTGTTCGAGGCGCTCGACTGGGTTGACGACCTGCTCGCGGATCGGCGATACCTGACCGGCGACTCGATCACCGAGGCCGACTGGCGGCTGTTCGTCACCCTCGTCCGCTTCGACCCCGCCTACGTCGGCCATTTCAAGTGCAACCAGCGGCGGATCGCCGATTACGACAACCTCTCCGGCTACCTGAGGGAGCTCTACCAGTACCCCGTGGTCCGCGAAACAGTCGACTTCGATCACATCAAGCGCCACTACTACATCACCCACCCGGGGATCAACCCGACCCAGGTGGTGCCGATGGGCCCGGTCCTCGACCTCGACTCACCCCCGTGCCGCGACCACCTCTGACCGGAGGCCCCCGCTCCGAGTGGGCGAAGGTGACGGATTCGGCATCGCGCCGGCAGCGTCCTGCTGCCGGCGCTATTAATGGTCCATGGAGCCGTTGAGGAATAGGTGAAGCACCTGATCGACAACCCGATCCGCAGTTACGACTTCGTTCAGAAGCTGGAGTGGTTCCTGATCTCTGCCGTGGTGATGATCCTGGTCATCCGCACCCAGCTCTGGCTGACCAATTACCCGCAACTCGGCGGCAGCGGCCTCCACATCGCCCACCTGCTCTACGGCGGCATCTTTATGGCCGTGGCCATCTGGATCTCGCTGATCTACCTCAACCGCCGGGCCCGCAGCGTCGCTGCGATCCTCGGGGGGATCGGTTTCGGCTTCTTCATCGACGAACTCGGCAAGTTCATCACCGAGAACAACGACTACTTCTTCAAACCGGCCGCGGGGATCATCTACCTGATCTTCGTCGTCATGTTCCTGATCATCAGGGAACTCTCCCGGCGCCAGACCCTCGACCAGAGGACCGCCCTGGCCAACGCGCTGACTTTCCTGCCCGCGACCGTCACCGGTGAGTTCCGCCGCAGCCAGTACGAAACGGCCACGCAGCTGCTCGATCGGGCCGATCCGGGCGACCCGCTCGTCGAACAGTCCCGCCAGTACTTCGACCAGGTTGCGATCGCACCGAACCGGCCGCCATCCCGGCTGTCCCAGTGGGTCTCGAGGCAGCACAGGCGCATAACTTCGCTCACCGAGCGAGCGAACTTCGGGAGCATCGTCATCGCGGTCATTGTCGTCTGGGCAGCCTTCTCGTTGCTCGGTGCTGCGGCGATCGAGATCAACATCGGCGACGTCAACGACGGGGGGTCGGTACCCGGGGAAGAAACCGGCCTTACCGCTGCTCTGCGTTCGATCTCGATCCTGGTCTCGGTCGGCTTCGTGGCGGTGGGCGTCTTCCGGATGCGACGGGAGCAGCACCAGCGTGCCTACCGGGCCTTCAGCCTGGCTCTGCTGGTCTCGATCTTCGTCACCCGCTTCTTCTCCTTCCTCGACTCGCAGTTCACCGCCGTTTTCGGGCTGGCCATCGACCTCATCCTCTACGCGGCGATCGCCGAGCTTGCCAGTCAGGACAGTCAGGAGAAGGTCCGGTTCGCCGGGCTCGGGGACGCCGAGCTGGTGAGCGGTAAGAATGGCGTCGATGGCCAAGAAGAAGAACCGCCGCGACCGCCGGCCGCGACCTAAAGCTCCGACCTCCGGCTATACCGATTCCGAGGGCAACGTGCTGGTGCTGCGGCAGCTGCTTTCGCCCGGCTCGATCGCCAAGGTGAAGGAGGAGATGAGCAACGCCGCCGCCAACGTCGACGACATCTGGCAGCGCCGGACCGAGTTGCTGTTCGAGCGCCTGGCGGTTTCATGGGAGATCGCCGGCCTGCCGCTGGACGACCAGAAGATGATGCTTGGCCGCTACCGCATGGCCGATCCGGAAACCAAGCGCTGGGTCCGCGAAACGATCAGCGGGCACCTGCGCCAGTTCATCCCCGAACTCGAGACCTGAGTCAAGGTCGGCGGGGAGGCCCGATCAGCGGGGTCTTCAGCGCCGCGGCGGCGCCGACCACGGCGACGATCTCGAGTCCTCCCGGGTTGCTCAGGAATGGTCGGTTCTGCAGGCAGGTCAGGGCTTGAGGCGATGCCCGGAGGCGAACAGGTACTGAGCCCAGCCGACCAGCAGGAGGGTGATCGCACCGACCACCCCCAGCGAGATCCAGGGACTGACGTCGCTGGCCCCCAGGAATCCGTACCTGACCGCGTCGACCACGTAGAACAGCGGGTTGAAGTGGGAGATCTGCTCCCACGGGGTTCCCAGCCGGCTGATCGAGTAAAAAACTCCGCCGAGGAAGATCAGCGGCAGGATCACGATGTTGTTGATGAA
>JBBRVF010000116.1:0-5296 GCA_038247145.1 Solirubrobacterales bacterium
CGTAGAAAGCGACGCCCTCCTCGATCTCGGCCACGGTCGGCGCGTACTTGACCAGGAAGATGTCGGCCTGGGGATGGCCGGAACCGAGCACCGGCATGACGTTGGTGCGGCTGCAGGCCTCGCATGACTTGAGGTCACGGCTCAACTGGTTCAGTTCCCGGATTGCCCTCTCCAGGTACTTCTCTTTGATCTCGTTATCGGTTGCAGGCATGGCTGGTCCTATCTTTGACGCCTCTTCCGGGCCTCCTTTATCGGACGCCTCATGCATCAGCTCTTGCTCGCCGGGCGCTTCGTTCCGCGCTGCTTCTGGCGCCCGCCCCGGACCGCCCTGGCATCGCTGACCGACCGCTTCGGCGCCTTGGGCCGGCCGGTCGTCTGCAGGAACTTGAGCGCCTGGACGTAGACAAGATTCTTGTGACGGCGGGTTAGCTCGGCTTGGCGCATCGCCTCGAGAAACTCCTCGGGCCCGTCGAAGTCGGGCAGCCTCACACGGACCGAGCCGAGCCCCTGGGCGACGTGGTTGTCCGAGCCGGCGGCCGGGATGATGTTGTACTTGCGGGCGAAGCGCTCAGCCTCTTCGTTGAAGGCGGTGACCGCGACCCGCGGGTTGAAGACCTCCATGAAGTCGATCTCGTCGACCATGTCCAAGAGGTGCTCGTAGTCGGGGACCGAGTGCATGCGGTCGAAGGGATGCGGCACGTAGACCAGCCCTCCCTGACGACGGATCTCGGCGATCGTCTCGGCCATGGTCATGCCGCGCGGGATCTTCTCCTTGACGAAAAGACCGATCACTTCGCCCTGCTCCGCCGTCTTGACCTCCTCTCCGACGATAACCTTGAAATCGTCGATGCCGTCGGCGACTTCGGCTGCCGCGAGCGCGCCGGAAACCTCGTTGTGGTCGGTTACGGCAATCGCTCCAAAGCCGCGGTCGCGAGCGGTTTCGATCAGCACCTCGACCGGCGTGGCGCAGTCCGACGAGTGGTCCGTATGCATGTGGAGGTCGACATCGATCAGCGGCCGATCCTTCAGGCGTTTGCGGACCGCCGGATTCCCGGTCGGATCGTGCCGCCTGGCCGCCAGGCGCAGGTAGATCTGCTCGAATCCATCGACTACTTCATCCCATCGGGACGACTGCGGCTCGTCGGCGCCGGCCCTGCGGAGTCGGTCCAGCATGTCGCGGTCCTCTCCCAGGCGTGCGATCTGACCGGCAAGGGTGACCGGATCTCCGGCCGGGAAAAGAAGTCCGCGCTGGCCGTCACCGACCAGTTCGACGTAACGAGGGATTGTCGAGGTGACCGGCACCGCCCCGGAAGCGAGGGCCTGGCGCACCGCGGAAGGAACCTGGCGCTGCCCGGCCGAGGTGGCGCAGAAGATGTGGCTGCGTGAGAGCAGGCTTGCCAGCGAGGCCTGATCGGGCCCGATGACCTTGATCTGGTCGCGGATCGCCTTCGAGACCCGGAGGTCGACCTCTCCCGGTTCGTCGGAGTAGATGCTCGCGGTCCACTCGAGTTCAGCCGGAAGCTTTCGAAGGGCGCGCAGGAAAACCCGCATCGAGCCTTTCTCCTCCTGGGAGCAGTAGGTGATGCGCAGCGGTCCGTCGGCTTCCTGGTCGGGCCGGGCCGGGTCGACACCGGCCGGGGTCAGCTCCCAGGAGCCGGGAAAGTACCTGTTAAGCAGCTTGGCCGAGGCCTTTGACGAAGCGGTCCGGGCGTCGAGCCTGCCGAAGAAGACCTCGAGCAGCGGCCGGGCTACATGGGTTGCGAAGGGTCGCTCCTCGGTCGCGTGGAAGGTGCCGACGTTCAGCGAGAAGGAGTGTCTGAGGGCATTCGAGGAAAAGCCCGGTACGAACGGGTCGTGGACGTGCAGCAGGTCGATTCGGCCACTTCCGAGCAGCGCCTCGACCCGGTTGCCGACATCGACCGACACCGGGGCCGGCCTCTTGCGCGAACCCCGCGGCAGCGGCACGCCGCCCATCGAGATCACCCGGGGCTTTTCACCCGGACGGAATAGCAGTTCAGGGTCGTCCGGCAACGCAGCGGCAACTTCGCGGGCATCCTGGACCGCATCCTTACCTCCCGCCGGAGCCGCGATCAGCACCGAATGGCCACGCTCGGCCAGCCCGTCTGCCAGGCGTTCGACGTAGCCGTTGATCTCCCCCTGCTCATGCCAGGGAAACGGCGTGAACTGGGCGATCGAGAGCGGCTGTTTCATCCCTGGAGCGAAGACGCGCCCGCTTGGCGGGCGCGTCTCTCCTGTCGTGAACTGCTCAGAATCAGGCTTCGGATCCGACGTCTTCGGAGGCCTCGGAATCGGCGGCTTCCGCGACCGGCTTGGTGCCGGCAACCGGAGTCTTGCCACGCTTGTTGGCGGCAATGAACTCCTCCGTCTGCTCACGGGCCTCGTCATCGGGGCGCTGCGAGTGGGGCGACTTCATCAGGTAGCTGGACGGTCCGTCGAGCTGGCCGGCGATGCCGTTGTTCAGCGCCAGCTTGATCAGACGAACCGCGTCGATCACGACGCCGGCCGAATTGGGTGAATCCCAGACCTCGAGCTTCAGCTCCACGTTCAGCGGCACGTCAC
The DNA here is from genome assembly GCA_038247145.1 of Solirubrobacterales bacterium. Lineage (GTDB taxonomy): Bacteria > Actinomycetota > Thermoleophilia > Solirubrobacterales > 70-9 > 67-14. The sequence goes on from JBBRVF010000116.1 coordinate 2,581, forward strand.
CGAAGGACTTGCCTTCGAGGCGGATGTGGGCCCACTTGCGGTCGGTCAGCCACGGCACGTAGTCGGAGGGACCGACATGGACGTCCTCCTCGGGCAGATCGACTCCCATGATCGAAGTAACGGCGTTGGTCTTCGAGATCTTCTTCGAGTCGAGCCGCTCGCGCTCGAGCATGTTGAAGAAGTCCATGTTACCGCCGACGTTGAGCTGCGACGTGTGCTGCATCTCGACGCCACGCTCGTGGAAAAGCCGCGCCAGCTGGCGGTGGACGATGGTCGCACCGACCTGGGACTTGATGTCGTCGCCGATGATCGGCAGACCGGCCTCCTGGAAGCGCCCGCCCCAGTAGTCCTCACGGGCGATGAAGACCGGAAGGCAGTTGACGAAGCCGACGCCGGCGGCGATCGCCTGCTCGACGTACCACTTGACCGCGTCTTCGGATCCGACCGGCAGATAGCAGACGAGAACGTCAGCCTTCGACTCTTTGAGGATGCCGACGATGTCGGCGGTCGGGCCGGGGGCATTGGTGATCTTCTGTTTGAGGTACTTGCCGAGTACGTCGAGGGTCATGCCGCGCTCGACCTTGATGCCCATGTTCGGCACCTCGGCAAACTTGATCGTATTGTTCTGACCCGACCAGATCGCTTCCGAAAGATCCTTGCCGACCTTTTCCTGGTCGATGTCGAAGGCTGCGACGAATTCGATGTCGCTTACGTGGTAGCCGCCGAGATCGACGTGCATAAGGCCGGGAACCTGGTCCGAGGGGTCGGCATTCTTGTAGTACTCGACGCCCTGGATAAAGCTGTTGGCGCAGTTGCCGACGCCGACGATCGCTACGCGGACTTTCTCGTCACGGCGATCGGCGCCGTTGCCACTGTGTCCGTTGCTGTTGCTCATAAGCTGGAAATACCTCCTGGTTTCATTGCGAAGCCCAATGACACTCAAACAGGTCGCGGGTTACAGCGCAAATACAAATGTCGCGGTCAGCCCTCGACAATCAGAGCGCGGCGCACATGCCAGACGCGCTGAATAACCGTGACCGTGGTCAATGCGGCCATCACGTAGATGGCCGGGGCGAGGAGTTCGAAGTTGCCTGATCCGAACCCTCCGGCGAAAAGAATTCCGATCGAAAGTATCACCACGCGAACCGGCCTGGTCGCGAGGCCAACCTTGCATTCGACGCCCAGAGCCTCGGCACGAGCCCTCGTATAAGAGACCATCAGCGAGCCGAGCACGACATAGACGCAGGCCGCCGCCGCGAGCGAATCTCCCTGTTCGGCGAAGTACCAGGCGATGGCGGTGATCACGACTCCCTCTTCGATCCGGTCGAGGGTCGAGTCGAGGAAAGCGCCGAAGAGTGTCCCTTTGCCCGACATCCTCGAATATCGGCCGTCGAGGGTGTCCATGACCGAACCGATGATGAAGGCCAGTCCGCCGGCCACGAACATCTCCTGGGTGATCAGGACGGCGGCGACCAGGTTGCCGACCAGGCCTGCCATCGAGATCGCGTTCGGGGTAAGTCTCGATTGGATCAGCCGGTCTCTGGCCTGGCTTCGAAACTCCTGGGCCGGACCGTTCCGAGGACCGTTGCTGCCGCCCCCGGGCGGACTAGGCGAAGACTCCATCCGCGGAGCTTACGAGAGATCCGCCAACAGGGTGGCTAGGGCCTGCAGTGAGGCCCGTCACCAAACCGCGCGCCGGGACTGAACCGGGCGCCGACTCCGAGCTCTCCCGGGGTCTTAGTGGTGATCTCGGTCCAGCCGTCGGGCGTACGGTCGACGCAGCCGGTGCCCCTGATTACGCGCCAGTAAGGGGTTGCACGTATCCGGACCAGATAGGAGCCGGCGCGGGGGATGGCGAGGGTGAAGCCGTCAACCCCGAGCGAGGTCATTCTTGCCGGTCGCTCGACCATCGGGGTTGCCTCTAGCACCCTGTAGAGCCGCCAGCCCGGGCCGGACGGAATCTCCTGGAGGAAGTCGACCCCCTTTTCGATCAGCTCGGCCTCGGTCTCGGCGGCGTAGTCGAGGCCGGTCTGGGGGACCGCGACATAGCCGACCGCGAGGCGTCGCAGCCAACTTCGGTAGCGCTGGGGGTCGAGCCGTTCCCTGTAGAAGAGGCGGTTGAAGCGGCGGTCCGTCTGCCGCTCCCAGCCCCGTGCCAGGGGGAACTGCGGCGGGAACATCGCCGATTCCCAGTGGCTGGCCACCGGCAGGACCTCGACCCGGGCCGGAGTCTTCTCGAGCCGCGGTCCGAGGACCTGCTCGATCGACTCGTAGTACTCCGCGGCAACCGCCGGCTCGTCGTGAACCAGTTCCAGGTCCCGGATAACCGGGTAGAACTGCCAGATCGCGAGCAGCGGCAGGAAGACCGCCACGAGCGCGGCCCGCGGCTGCCACTGGCGAATCCGTACAGCTTAAAGAAACACTATAAACTCCCGGAGTATTGTAAACAATATTTACAGGATTTTTAATATTAGATGTTGCAGGAGTTCCTCCCGGGAAATACCAGTTCCAGCTTGTCGGTGTATTTGTGGATAAATCAGTAAAATTTAAAGAGCCGCCTGTATTTATAGTATCATCATTTACATTGAAGTTTGCTAAAGGAGGATAAAGTATTACAGTATTTTCTATAGTGTAATTATAAGGCGGAGTATCTGCATATATTGACTGTGCATACTGTGGATTCGCTGAATCCGGACCCGAAGGATTTGGAGTAAAA
>JBBRVF010000117.1:0-5263 GCA_038247145.1 Solirubrobacterales bacterium
CGAGAGCCTTCCGGACGTGGGCGGTCTTGAGGCTGCCGATGCCGTGTTCGCCGCTAATCGAGCCGTCCAGCTCGATCGCCATCTCGAAGAGCTCGTCAGAGGCCGCTTTGCCGCGCTTCATCTGAGCCGAATCGTCGAGGTCGACCAGGAAAGTCGAGTGCAGGTTGCCGTCACCGGCGTGGCCCCAGGAGCAGGCCTCGAGGCCATTGCGGGCACCGATCTCGAGCGTGGCCTCGATCGCGTCGATCAACTTCTCGACCGGCACCACGATGTCCTCGCTGATCTTGCCGCCGCGCTGGGCGGCGACCGCATAAGAGATTCCGTCGCGCCAGGCCCAGAGGGCGTCGGCTGCGGCGCGTTCGGTGACCGAGAGCACCGAAGTCGGGGCGGCCTCAGCGATCGCCTCGTCCAGCTCGCCGAGCACCCTCTCTACCTCCTGCTTCGAACCGTCGGTCTCGGCAAGCACCGCGAAGCCCGGTTCGGCGGGCGCCTCGAATGGGAAGGAGCCGATGCCGGCGGCGAGCGTGCCGCGGTCGAGGAACTCGAGTGCGGTCGGTTGGACTCCCGAGGCCATCACCGAGAGGATCGCCTCGCAGCCGGCCTCGGCATCGTCGAAAAAAGCGACCAGCACGCCGCGGGCCGCGGGCGCCGGGACCAGCCTGAGCCAGGCCGCGGTGACTACCCCCAGAGTGCCTTCGGAGCCGACCATCAGGCTGGTCAGATCGAATCCCGAGACATCCTTCCTGACCGGACCGCCGGTGCGGATGATCCGCCCGGGCGGGGTCACAACCTCGAGGCCGGTCACCCACTTGCCGGTTACCCCGTAGCGGAAGGCATGGGGACCGCCCGCGTTGGTGGCGATATTGCCGCCGATCGTCGACTGTTCGCTCGCGCCGGGGTCGGGTGGGAAGAGCAGCCCGTTCTCGCGGGCTATGCGGTGGACGGTGGCGGTCGTGACCCCGGCCTCGACCTCCATCCGCCACAGCCCCGGATCGATCGAGCGCACCTTGTTCATCCGCTCCAGCGAGAGCACGACCCCGCCGCGCGGCACGGCCCCGCCGGCCAGTCCGGTTCCTCCGCCGCGGGTGACGATCGCAAGTTCGTTCTCGTAGCACCAGGCCATTACCGCCGCGACCTCTTCGCTGGTCTCCGGCTCGGCCAGCGCATCGGCCGAACCGGATATGCCGCGGTTCGCGGTACCGTCGCTCAGCGCCTCCCGCTTGACCACGCCTTCGGTTGTCGCCCGGCCGGGAGCCAGGATCCAGGCAAGCTCGTCTACCACCCGCCCGCCTTCACCGAGGCGGTCCGTCCTGCGCTGTTGTCCGGTGGCTCTCTCCAAAGATCTCACTCGCCGATCGGATCGGCCCTTGAAACATGACCAAGGATGTGCGTAACATGTTACCCGCTGCATCCTGAACGGGATTACGTCTTGTGGAGAGGCGCGCCGGCAGCGAGTTTCGAGAGAGGAGAGTTCTTGTGGGTCTGACTGGTGGAGAGTTCGTTGCGGAGTATCTGATCTCCGAGGAGATCCCCTACGTCTTCGGGATCCCCGGCCACGGCGACATGGGTGCCTTCGATGCTTTCAAGGACCGTGCCGACAGGATCTCGGTGATCTCACCGCGTCACGAACAGGCGGCCGCGCACATGGCGGACGCCTACTACCGGGCCAGCGGCAAGCCGCTGGCGACGCTGACCTCGATCGGCCCGGGCTCGATGAACATCGCCACCGGCCTGGCGACCGCCTTCATCGACTCGATCCCGATGATCTCCTTCACCGGCGGTCCGCAGACCTACATGCTCGGCCGCGGCGTGCTCCAGGAGCTCGAGCGCCAGCAGGACAACGTCTTCCCCCACATCCTGCAGCCGACCGTCAAGCGAAACTGGGACGTGCAGCACGTCGACCTGCTGGCCGACGTGCTGCCGCGGGCGATGAATACGGCTCTGACCGGCCGGCCCGGGCCGGTACACATCGAGCTGCCGATGGACATCCAGGCGGAGGTCACCGACAAGTCCCTGCCGAGCCCGGCCGAACGTCGCCCGGAGTTCTGCGCGGTCAGACCGGACCCGGATGCGATCGACGCCGCCGCGGCGAAGCTGCTTGCGGCGAAGCGGCCGGTCATCCTCGCCGGAGGGGGCTGCCTCGAGGCCAAGGCTGCGGACGAGCTTCGCAAGGTCGCCGAGTACCTCGACGCCGCGGTCGTGGTGACGATGATGGGCAAGGGTGTCTTCCCCGAGGACCACCCGCTGGCCGCCGAACACACCGGCTCCAACGGCACCGCGGTCGGCAACCACATGACTCGTGAGGCTGACGTGATTCTGGCCGTAGGCACCCGCTTCGCCGAACAGACCTCGTCCTCTTACATGGACGGCATGAGCTTCTCGATCCCCCCGACCGAGTTGATCCACCTCGACATCGACGCCACCGAGATCGGCAAGAACTATCCGACGGCGATCGGCGCGGTCTGCGACGCCAGAGCCGGGCTCTCCGACCTGCTCGATGCGCTCACCGACCGTGGCGGCCCCGAAGGGGTCAGCCGTCCCGACTACCGGGCCGAGATCGAGACCTGGCGCAAGCAGTGGCACGAAATGCTCACCGACCGCTGGACCGACAAGCTTTCCCTCAGCCGCGTCCTCCATTCGATGCGGGACCTGCTGCCTCGCGAGGCGATCGCCATCGCATCGGCCGGCCACCCCCAGATCCAGGCCTTCCAGGAGTTCCTCAGCTACGAACCGCGAACCTGGCTGAGCCCAGGTGGTTATTCGACCATGGGCTACACCCTGCCGGCGGCGATCGGTGCCAAGCTCGCCCAGCCGGACCGGCCCGTGGTCGGCTTCGCCGGAGACGGTGATCTGCAGATGACCGTCCAGGAACTGGCCGTCGCTGCCGAAACCGGCGCCGCCGTGATCATCGCCTGCATCAACAACACCGGCTGGCTCTCGATCCGTGACTTCCAGCGCGGCATGTACGGCGAGGACCGCGGATTCGCGACCGAGTTCCGCTCTCGCAAGGGTGATCAGTTGATGCCGGTCGACTTCACAGCGGTCGCCAAGGCATTCAACTGTGGCGCCGAGAAGGTGACTACGCCGGACCAGATCGCCGGTGCGGTCGGCCGGGCGACGGCCTCCGACGGCCCCTACCTGGTCGAGTTCATGACCGATCGCGATCCGGTCAATACCGAAGGCGTGAACATCGGCCACTGGGATCTGCCCAAGCCGGCCTACCTGCCGTGACGACATCTACCGACCCGGCTCCGGGCCGAGAAAGCGAGCAGCTGTGAACCACGATTCCCCCGGGCGTGATCCGCACGGTCCGGCTCAGCGGCTTCGCAAGGATTCGGACGAGCACGTGATCAAGTGCATGGGCGATGTCGACATGGGCCTCGTCCACGGCGAGGGCGTCCGGGTCGAAGACGCCGACGGCAACGAATACCTCGACGCGATCTCGGCCGAGTGGGTGCTCAACCTCGGCTTCCGCCACCCCGAGATCCGTGAGGCGATGGAAGCCCAGTTCGGAAAGATCGACTACGTCTCCCCGGTCTTCGAGGACGAGGCGCGCACGGCCTACGCGAAAAAGCTGGCCGAGCTGGCACCCGGCGCGCTTTCGAAGGTGCTCTACGGAATCTCCGGAGCCGGCGCGGTCGAGGGTGCGATGCACCTGGCGATGCGCACCACCGGCGGCACCGACTTCGTCGTGCTCGACGCTGCCTTCCACGGTCGCTCATTCGCCACGATCGGGATGACCTACGTGCACCCGGGCATGGTCGAGGGCTCGAACAAGGGCCTTGATCGTTACCTGCCGCGGCAGATGCGGGTGCCGAACTACAACTGCTACCGCTGCCCGCTCGGGCTGAAGCGGGAGACCTGCGACCTCGCCTGTGCCAACACGATCGACTTCGCCCTCGAGCGCGGCCACACCAACGGCCCGGCCGGCGTGATGGTCGAGCCGTATCAGGCCAACGGCGGCATGGTTCCGGCCCCGGACGGCTATCTCGAACGGGCGCACGAGATCGCCAAGTCCCATGACGTTCCGCTGATCGTCGATGAGATCCAGAGTTCGCTCTGCCGTTGCGGTCCGATGTATGCATCCGAGCGGGCCGGGATCGAGCCGGAGATGATCATCCTCGGCAAGGCGCTCGGCGGCGGGTTGCCGCTCTCGGCGACGATCACCGTCCCGGAGTATTCGGAGTTGCTGCCCTGGGAGTACGGCTTCACCCAGGCCGGCAACCCGCTGGCCTGTGCGGCGGGCCTGGCCATGGTCGAGATCATGGTCCGCGACGGGCTGCCGGCCAATTCCGAGCGCATCGGAAGCCTGATGGTCGACCGCCTCGCAGAGATCGAAAAGGACTCGAAGCTGATCGGAGACATCCGCGGCCAGGGTCTGATGATCGGAGTCGAGCTGGTCCGCGACCGCGAGACCAAGGAGCCGGCGAACGAGGAGATGGACAGGCTGATGGCGGCCTGCCTCGAACATGGCCTGATGATCGGCAAGACCGGCCCGGTATTCGGCTCGAACGGCAACGTGGCCAAGTTCAAGCCCGCGGTCAACGTGACCGAGGAAGACGCCGAAGAAATGGTCGAGCTGTTCGGCCGCGCCCTGCGGGACGTCGAGGCGACGCTTTGAGAAAACGTCCCGTCTCCTACATCGCCACGCCCGGCTACGACGAGTGGGAGGCAGGAAGAGTGGTCGACTCGCTGATCGCTGCCGGCTACGACGGAGTCGAGTGGACCCCGGCCCACGCCGGCTCGCTGCTCACCCCGGCAACTGCGGTCGCCTGCCACCAGGACCTGGTCAGCGGCGGCGACGATGCGGTCGCCTTCACTCTGCGCACGATCGACGCTGCTGCCGCCGCCGGTATCGACGTGGTCAACGTGCTGACCGGACCCAACCTCTGGGAAGGGGCGGCGGCGGTCGGACCCAAGGACGAAGAGGCCTGGTCCCGGGCGCTTTCGGGGCTGGAGAAGATCTGCGCGCACGGCGGCGAGGCCGGGGTGAGGATCGGCTTCGAGCCGTGCTGGGGCACGCTGGCCCATGACGCGGCCACGGCCCAGCGTGTGCTCGACGCGGTGCCGGTATCGGTCTGCTTCGACCCGAGCCACTTCGTCATGACCGGCGATCCGATCCCGGAGCTGATCGAGCGCTGGGGCGACCGCATCGTGCATTTCCACCTCAAGGACGCCTTCGGCCGGCCCGGGATCGACGGCGAGGACTTCCTCTTCTGCCTGCTCGGAGAAGGAAAGGTTCCATGGCCGGAGGTCTTCGAGA
>JBBRVF010000118.1:0-5254 GCA_038247145.1 Solirubrobacterales bacterium
CGAAAGGCCCAGCGAAGCGAAGCCGAAAGCCGTGGCAAGACAGGCGGTGGCGATCATCGGCAGGCCGAGACGGCCGGCGACCCGGGCGGCTTCGGTCGAGTCAAGCGACCGGTCTGCCTCGTCGAAGCGGGCCTGGATCTGCACCGCGTAATCCACCGAAAGGCCGATCAGGATCGGCGCCGCGCCGAGCCCCGCCAGGGAAAGCTCGCCGCCGAGCAGCCGGAGCAGGCCGGCTGAGACGAGCAGCGCGCTCAGAGCCATCAGCAGCGGCAAAAGCCGCCAGGTCGACCCGAAAACCAGCGCCAGGGCAATCGACATCAGCAGCAGCGCGGCCAGGGCAAGGATGACCACGCCGATCTGGATCGAGTCGCCGAGCCCTTCAAAAACCACCGGCGAGCCGGATACGACGTAGGGACCGGTCGTAACCCGGGTGGCTTCATCTTCGGCGACTTTCTGGATCAGATCGATCGTCTCGCGGCGCTCGGAATCAGTCAGGTCCGACCTGAGCCGCAGCAGTACCTGGGCGCTGCCGGAGTTCGGGAACAGGTACGAGAGCCGCGGTTTGGGTCCGGTTCGTACTCCGCCCGGGCCGAAGACGACCCGGTTGACGAAGTCGGGGTCATCGAGGGTCGGCGGCGCGATAAGTCCATAGCGACTGATGATCCGGGTGGCCTGCTGGATGATCGCCTGGCGCTCGACCTGCGCCTCGGGTGTGTCGGGGAGGTTCTCGAGTCTCTCGATCTGCTGCTCGTAGAGGGCGCCGATACCGGCGACTGCACGGCCGAGGAAAGTGGCCGGGCCGGTCAGCACCTGAACTGGCTGAAGCTCGGCCAGCCGCTCGCAGCTCTTGAAGAGGTCGCCCCGTCCGCGGCTGATATCTCCGGCGAGGCAGGTCTCGAGAACGCTCAGGCTCTCGAGGTTCTCCGCCTGGACGATCTCTTCGAGATTCCCCCTGGCCAGGACCACGACCGGGTCGGTGCCGAAGGTCTGCTCGGCCCTCTCGGTCGCCTGAAAACCGTCAGTGCCGCGATCGAAGAATGCGTCGGTGACCGGCTGCACCTTCATGCCGGACAGTCCCACCGCAGAAACTATCGCCAGCGCGATGAGAAGGGCGAGTACCGGCCAGGGTCGGCGCGCTACAGCGGCAGCAGCCGCACCGAAAAGAGCCGCCAGGCTCAATCCATCGCGAGCGGACCGGTCACGTCAGCCCGGAGGAACTGGTGCACGAACTCGTTCTCGGACTCGAACAGCTCGTCCTTGGGACCGCTCTCGACGATCTTGCCTTTCCAGAGGACCGCGATGAAGTCGGCGATTCGCCGCGCGGTTCCGAGGTCGTGGCTGATCACCAGGTAACAGCCCCCACTCTCGGCGTGAACTTCCTTGATCAGCTCGCAGAGAAGGGCCGTACGGACCGGGTCGAGACCGGAGTCGGGCTCGTCGAACATGACGATTTCCGGGTCGAGCACCAGTGCCCTGGCGAAGCCGGCCCGTTTCCGCATCCCGCCCGAAAGCTCGTTCGGCATCTTGTAGTGGGCTTCGCCGAGGCCGACCTCACGCAGACGCCGGGTGACCGTGTGTTCGATCTCGTCTTCGCCGCGGTCGGTGTGCTGACGCAGCGGGAAAGCGACGTTGTCGTAGATGTTCATCGATCCGAAGAGGGCGCCGTCCTGAAACAGCAGGCCGAACTTCTTACGCATATCGAACAGATCGTCGTCGCTGAGCTCGGGGACCGAGTCGCCCTTGACGATCACGTCTCCCGAGTCGGGGTAGAGCAGGCCGACGATGTGCTTGATCAGCACGCTCTTGCCGGTTCCCGAGGGGCCGAGGACCATCGAGATCTGGTCGTCGGGCAGGTCGAGGTTGAGTCCGTTGAGGATCCGGGTGCGGCCGAACTGCTTGACCACGTCCTTGATCTCGATCGCCGCCGTGCCTCCGGCCTCCTTCTTGGCGCCGGTATGCCACTTGTAAGGATCGGTCTCTCCCGGCGCCACGCCGGGGAGCAGGAAGTCACGGCCGAGGACCGCACCGTCGCCGGCGACGAAGTCGTCGCCCTGCCGGGGCTCGGGCTCGTCGGCAACCGCGACCCGTGCCTGGGGCTCCTTGCCGGCCGCGGTCTCGAGGGCGCTCTGGTCGGTGGCGGGAGGTGCGTCCGCGGCAGCGGCTTCGTCTCCGACTTCAACCTCTTCGGCTAGTTCAGAGGACGGGCCGACGTCCTCGACCGCCTGTTCGACCTCGGGCGACTCGCCCGGCTCGGGGGCCTCTGCGCTTTCTTCGTTCGGGTTCTCCGCATTCAAGATCTCATCCTCCTATCGGGGCTCTCGGGTTGGCACCCCAGAAAACCAGCGTTCCCAACATACCGATGATGTGTACAAGGACAATATTGAGCACCATCGACTTCGCCGTAGCCGTACCCACCCCCACAGGACCGCCGGAGGCCGTATAGCCGTAATAACAGCCGACGAGCACGATCACCGTCGCCATGGTCATCGCCTTGATCATCGAAAAGAGCAGGTCGGGAGGGTTCTGGAACATCCAGAAAATCAGCAGATATCCACCGGAAGATACGTCTCCGATCTGCTCGACGACGGCGATGTAAGAGGCGATGTAGCCGACGCCGATCGCCGCCATGTACATGAAAGGGAGGGTCATCCAGGCGCCGAGCAGGCGGGTGGCGGCGAGGAAGGTGACCGGGGGCACGCCCATTACCTCGAGCGCGTCGATCTCGTCCGAGATGCGCATCGCGCCGAGCTCGGCGACGATACCGGTGCCGACCTTGGCCGAGAGCATGTAACCGAAGGCGTAAGGGATCGCCTCGCGAAGGTCGCACCAGGCGGCGAAGACGCCGGCATAAGCGGGCGCTCCGACAGAGCGGTTGAAGTAGGCGCCTTCGATGCCGCAGGTCAGACCGATCGTGAAGACCAGGCCAAAAATCACCAAGGTCGAGCCGAGGATCAGGATGCCGGCCTGGTTGAGCGCTTCGCCGAAATAGCGGGTGACCCGTCCCGAGAAGACCTGCCCCATGACCATGCCGCAGAAACGGGAGATCTCCCCCATCGACTCGATCCAGTTGCGGGGAACTGTCAGCCAGCCGGCGCCCATTACTTGATCGTCTGCAGTTCGGGGTTCGTCGCGAGCATGGTCTGGGTGAATACGTAGTTGAAGGCGAAGACCCCGAGCAGCGAGATCACAACCGCCTCGTTGACGGCCCGCCCCACACCGGCCGCGCCGCCGGTCGCGGTCATCCCTTTGTAGCAGCAGACGATCGCGATGATCGCGCCAAACAGCGTGGTCTTGGTCATCGAGAAGAACAGCTCGGTGGTCGAGGCGTTGGAGAAGAGGGTGCCGAAGAAACCGCCCAGCGGCTGGCGGTAGAGCAGCATCGCGCAGACGCCTCCGAAGATCCCGAACAGCAGGGCGAAGATGTTCAGCAGGCCGGTGAGGAACATCAGCGAAAGGAAACGCGGTACGACCAGGTTCTTGATCGGATCGACGCCGAGGACCTGGAGCGCATCCAGTTCCTCGCGGATCTTGCGGGCGCCGAGGTCGGCGGTGATCGCGGTTCCGGCAACGCCGGCGACCACGACCGCGGTCACGAACGGGGCGAACTCGCGGATCGAGGCCAGCACAAAGAAACCGCCGAGGCGGTCGAGGGCTCCGAAGAGCGAGAGGAAGTTGGCGGCCTGGAGACCGGGAGCGCCGAATCCGAAAGCGACGGTGGAGATCAGCATCGGGAACCAGCAGAGCTGGAGCGCGAACAGGAACTGACCGATGAACTCGTTGCCGTATGGGTAGGGCGCCCTCAGCGCAGAGCCGATGGTCCGGCCGGTGAGAATAATCATCTCACCGATCTCGAGGAAGAAGCTCCTGGCGGGCTCGAAAGCCCTGTTAGCGGCTGCTCTGACCATCTCTCCCCGGCGGTTGTCGGATCGGGCAAACGCCTCGCACCGCCGTGTTCGTGAGTCTAGGGGATCGCCCGGCATCTGTGACAGTCGACACACGCGTGGTATGTTCAGCCCGCCTTGCGGGAGAAGAGCCGACATCTCATGCGACTGTTCGGCACGGCTCTGCTCGTGGTGTCCGCTTCCGTCCTGATCGCCTCATGCGGCGGTAGCGGGGAGGTCGGCGCGCAGTTCGCGAACGAGGCAACCGGGGAATTCGAGGTAGAGGTGGTCAGCGCCGAGTTCCAGCCGCGACAGTTCGTGGCCCGGACCTATGACCTCAAGATCGCTGTCCGCAACACCGGAGACGAGACCGTCCCAGCCGTCGTGGCGACGATCGACCTGCCCGGTGAAGACTCGACTTTCGCCTTCTCCAGGCGGGACCCGCAACCCGGACTCGCCATGCCTCAGCGGCCGATCTGGGTGATGGAGTCGAGCTACCCGAAACTGGCCGGCACGATCGGTCGCGGCGGAGCGGCGACCGCCAACCGGCGCACCTTCAATTTCCGCGAGCTGCCACCCGGGGAAACCGCCAGGATGATCTGGCGGGTCACTGCGGTGGAGCCCGGCTCATACAAGGTGGCCTACCAGATCGACGCCGGTCTCGGCCTCGATACTTCGGCAGTGGACGCCACGGGCGGGGTTCCCGGTGGGGTACTGCCGGTCAGGATCAGCGACCGGGCGGTGCTGACCAAGGTGGACAAGAAAGGCAATGTCGTACCATTGTCCCCGCAGGAGCAGCTCGATCTGAAGCTGCAGGAAGAGAACTGACTGGAAGGATTTCTTGGGCGTGCAGGGTAAGAATGCAGGCGACGCCGGGGGCCTGCGACTGAGGCCCGCCCTTTTGGCCTGCCTGCTGCCGCTTTTCGCCCTGGGCTTCGGCGCCACGGCCTGCGCCAGCGACGGCACGGCGCCGGGCAGCAACGCCGGTAGCGCCGGTGAGGCTCAGTCCCCGGGTGAGAGCCAAACCTCGAATGAGGCCCAGAGTTCGGCCGGCTCCGGGCGTCTGCGCCTGGCGAGGGTCGCCAACTTCAACCAGCCGGTCGAGGTCAAGCCCGCGCCCGGCTTCCCCAAGCTGATGTTCGTGGTCGAGCAGGAGGGCAAGATCCGTGTGATCCGGCGTGGTCGCAAGCTGAGCCGTCCTTTCCTCAACATCAAGTCAAGGGTCCAGTCCGGCGGCGAGCAGGGTCTGCTCTCGGTCGGCTTCCCGCCGAACTACCGCAAGTCGAAGCTTTTCTACGTCTACTACACCGACGGCACCGGAGACATCAGGGTCGACGAGTACAGACGGCGGAGCGCGGTAAGGGCAGGGGTCA
>JBBRVF010000119.1:0-5225 GCA_038247145.1 Solirubrobacterales bacterium
CACCCGGTCATGGAGGTCCTGCTGGATCAGCTCGAGGTTTCGAACCTTCTGCTTGGCCGAGTCCTCGAGCGAGTCCTCGACCAGGTCACGAAGCTCGTCGGTCAGCTCGTCGTCTTCGTCGAGCGCGCCGATGCCGCGGACGATGATCTCGGGGTCAACCACCACGTCACCGTTGTCGGCGGCGATGGTCGCGACTACGAAGACGATTCCGTCGCCGGAGATCGTGCGGCGGTCGCGCAGGGCGGCGTCTTCGGGGTCGGCCAGCTCGACGCCGTCGACGTAGATCACGCCGGACTCGACCTCTTCGCCAAAGGCGGCGCCGTCCGGTCCGACTTCGAGCGGCAGGCCATTTCGGCCCTTGAATATGTTCTCCTCGGAGATGCCGACCTGCTGGGCCAGCTCGGAGTGGAGCCGGATCCGCTGAAAGTCACCGTGGACCGGCATCACATATTTCGGCTTGGTCAGGTTGATCATCATCTTCATCTCTTCCCGCGAGCCGTGGCCGGAAGCGTGGATCGGCGCGTCCTTCGCGGTGATCACCGAAGCGCCGAGTTCGTAGATGGTGTCGATGGTCTCGTTGACCGCGCGCTCGTTGCCGGGGACCGGACTTGCCGAGAAGACGATCGTATCGCCCGAGTGGAGCGAGACATCGCGGTGATCGTTGTTGGCCATGCGGCGGAGCGCCGAGAACGGCTCGCCCTGGGAGCCGGTTGACATCACGACCACGCGCTCGTCGGGGAAGTCTTCGATCTCGCGGGGCTGAATCAGGATGCCTTCTGGTGCCTTGGCCACACCGAGGTTCGAGGCGATGTTGAAGTTCTTCCGCATCGAGCGGCCGACCAGGGCGACCTTGCGGTCGAGCCGGTCGGCGGCGTCGATCACCTGCTGGACCCGGTGGATGTTCGATGCGAATGAGGTGACGATGATTCGCCCTTCGCAACGCGAGAAGGTCTCGTAGAGCGCCGGGCCGACCGCGGACTCCGAAAGCGCGATTCCGGGCCGGTCGGCGTTGGTCGAGTCGCCGCAGAGCAGGGTCAGGCCCTCGTCGCCGAGCTTGGCAAGACGGGCTACGTCGGCGGGCCGACCGTCGACCGGAGTCTGGTCGAACTTGTAGTCGCCGGTGAAGAAGACCGAGCCCGCGTCGCACTTGATCAGCACTCCGCGCATGTCGGGAATCGAGTGTGCCAGGTGGACCAGTTCGATCTCGAAAGGTCCGGCCTTGGTCTTCTTGCCGGCAGGCAGCTCTTCCAGTGGCGCTTCGCGCAGCTTGTGCTCGTCGAGCTTGGAACGCACCATTCCTACGGTGAGCGTGCCTCCGTAGATCTTCTTCGGCATCCCGATCTCCCGGAGCACGAACGGAAGGGCGCCGACATGGTCTTCGTGACCGTGCGTGAGCACGATCGCCTCAATGTCTTCGGCGCGGCCACGCAGGTAGGAAAAATCCGGAAGGACAAGGTCGATTCCGAGCATCTCCGGCGTGGGGAACTTCAGCCCCGTATCGACGATGACGATCTTGTCGCGGTACTCGACCACACACATGTTCTTGCCGATCTCACCAAGCCCGCCCAGCGGCAGGACGCGAAAGCTGTCGCTCATTGGATTTCCACGCCCGCTGAGGCGAGGAGGCTCTTGATCTGGCGCTTCTCTTCTTCGGTCGCTTCGACCATCGGCAGTCTCATATGGGCCGAGCATAGACCAGCCATCTCCAGCGCTGCCTTGACCGGGATCGGGTTGACCGTGACCGCCATCGCGTCGTAGACCGGCCTGAGCTCCGAATCGACCCGCTCGGCCCCGGCTACGTCGCCGGCGCGGAACAGGTCGTAGATCTCCCGCATACGCTCGCCGACCAGGTGGGCCGCGACGAGGATGCCACCGGTACCGCCGGCTTTCAGCGCTTCGAGGAAGCCCGTGTCGTTGCCGGCCAGGAGGTCGAGTCCGGGAATCTCTTGAAGCTCGTCGTCGTTGGCCTGCTTGACCGCGACCACGTTGGGTATCCGGGCCAGTTCGGCGAGGAATGCCGGGGACATGTTGATCACCACCCTGCCGGGGATGTTGTAGAGGATCAGCGGCAGGTCGGGGCTGCCTTCGGCCACGGCCTCGAAGTGACCTCGCAGCCCGGCTTCGTTCGGGCGGTTGTAATAGGGCGTGACCACAAGACCGGCGTCGGCGCCGTGGTCGGCCGCCGCCTTGGTCAGCTCGACCGTGTGGCGGGTGTCGTTGGATCCGCTGCCGAGGATGACCGTCGCCTCTCCCCCGACCTCATCCCGGACTGCATCGAGCAGCGCCAGCTTCTCTTCGTCGTCGAGGGTCGGTGATTCGCCGGTGGTGCCGGCAACGACCAGCCCGTTCGAGCCGTGTTCGACGAGATGCCGTGCCAGCTTGCGGGTGGAAGCCAGATCGACACTGCCGTCGGCGTCGAAGGCCGTTGCCATCGCCGTGATTACACCCTGAATCTCGCTCACGAAGTCAGCCTATTGGATCGCTTCGGCTCAGCCCTTGGTGGCCCAAGGCGGGCCTGCGCCCGGCCCAGGGGTGCGCCTGCTCGAGCTGGGCTGCGATCCTGATCAGCACGTCTTCGCGCCAGATCGGAGCGATCAGCTGGATGCCGATCGGCAGGCCTTCGGCGCTCTGCTCCAGCGGTACCGAGATCGCCGGCTGTCCGGTGGCGTTGACACCGCCGGTGAAGGCGGCAAAGCGCCGGGCCCTCAACATGGCGTCCATCGGGTCGCCCGTGTACTGGTCGAAGTGTCCGATCTTCGGAGGCAGCGTGCCGAGCACCGGCGTGAGCAGCAGGTCGACTCCATCCTCGTAGATATCGGCGAACATCCTCGCCATCATCTGGTGCGCGGCAACGGCCGCAAGGTACTTGGCCGCGCTCTCGGTTCGACCGCGCTCGACCAGCGCCCAGGTCAGTGGTTCGACGTCTTCCGCGGTAATCGCGCGTCCGACGATCGTCTCCACCATTCCGACGTTCTGCGCCATTCCCGCTGCCCAGCGGGTGATGAACGTTTCGTAGAGGTCGAGTGCATCGCCTACTTCGGGCGCGTCCTGGGTCGTCACGTTGTGCCCGAGCGCCTCCAGCTTGCGGGCGGCGGACTGAACCGCTTTGATCACTTCCGGCTCGAGTTCGTCGCCGGTAAGCGGGTCGAGCATCAGCGCCACGTTAAGGCTCCCGGTCTCCCGGTTCAGCTCGTCAACGTAGTCGCGTTCAGGAGCGGGACAGCCGTAGGGATCTCCCGGCTGGGGTCCGTGGACCCAGTCGAGCATCCTGGCCGTATCGCGCACTGATTTCGAAACGCAGAACTCGGTCGTCAGGCCGGACATCGAGTCACCGACGATCGGGGCCAGCGATACACGCGCTCGGCTCGGCTTCAGGCCGACCAGGCCGTTGGCGCTGGCCGGGATGCGGATCGAGCCACCACCGTCGGAGGCGTGGGCGATCGGCACGATACCGGCAGACACCGCGGCCGCCGAACCGCCGCTTGATCCGCCGGTGCTGCGAGTGGTGTCCCAGGGATTCTTCGATGCGCCATGGGACTCGGGCTCGGTTGTCGGCAGGATTCCGAATTCAGGGGTATTGGTCCGGCCCATCGTGACCAGGCCGGCCCCCCGGAAACGGCTGCCCAGATAGCTGTCGATCGGCATCCTGAAGTCGACTTCCTTGAGCAGCCGGTTTCCCATGTGGTAGGGCTGGCCGGCAAGGCCGGCGCCGAGATCCTTGAACAGGAAGGGCACCCCTCTGAACGGGCCGGCGGGCAGGTCACCGGCAGCGGTCTGACGCGCTTCGTCGTACAGCGGATGGATGATCGCGTTGATCTCGGGATTAACCTCTTCGGCCCGGCTGATCGCCACCTCCAGCAGCTCGGAAGGACTCGCCTCCCCACTCGCGACGAGGTCGGCCTGGGCGGTTGCGTCGAGCTGAGTCAAGTCTGTATCGGACATGCCGGCCAGCCTAGCGATCCAGTGGAGCCCTGCGGCTCAGAGCAGCTGCTCGAGGCCGACCGTGAAGGGGTCCTGCAGATCCGCGACCTTTCGCACTGCGAGCACCACCCCCGGCATGAAGGAGGAGCGGTCGATGCTGTCGTGGCGGATCGAGAGGGTCTGGCCCTCTCCGCCGAATACGACTTCCTGATGGGCGACCAGGCCGGGCAGACGGATCGAATGGATCGGCTGGTGAACGTTGCCGCCTGCCTCATTGATCAGCTCTTCCGTGCGCTTCGCCGTACCCGACGGAGCATCGAGCTTGGCCGGGTGGTGGAGTTCGATGATCTCGCATTCGGGCATGTGCTCGGCAACCTGCTGCGAGAGCGTCATCAGCAGAACGGCACCAATTGCGAAGTTGGGGGCTACGAAACACCTTGCGCCGTTGTCGGCGGTCTCGGCCGCCTGCTTCAGGGCCCCGAGGTCGAAGCCGGTCGCCCCGACCACGATGTGAACGCCGGCTTCGAGACAGGCGATCGAGTTCTTCAGCGAGGTGTCGGGCGTGCTGAACTCGACCACGACGTCGCAATCGCCGAGGATGTCGGCGAGTTCGGTGTCGAGGGCCGGGTCGGCTCTCCCGGCGAGCTCCATTCCTTCGGCCTCCTCCACGGCTCCGCAGACGGTCGAGCCCATGCGGCCGGCGGCGCCGGCTACACCGACCCGGATCATGAGGCGGGAAACCTCACGCGGCCAGAGCCTCGCTGACCGGAGCAACGGCCTTGCGGAAGCGGTCCTCGTCCTTGCCGACCGCTGCGGCCGAGACGTGCTCCGGCGCGTAGAGCTCGGCGGCGAGCTCCGAGATGTCTTCGATCCCTACCCCGTCAATCTTGGCCAGCATCTCGTCGAGGCTCAGCAACGGGATCTCATGGAGGGTCGCCCTGGCGATGCGGTTCATCCTCGCCGCGGTGGACTCGCCGGAGAGCACGAGCCTTCCCTTGACGTGCTCCTTGGCCCGGTCGAGTTCGTCGGTACTGACCGGTTCGGTGCGAATCTTCCGGTACTCGCGGCCGAGGATCTCGCAGACCTCTTCGACGTTGTCCTCGCGGGTTCCGACGTAGGTCGCGACCGCGCCGGTATCGGTGAACTGCTCCGAGTAGGTACCGACCGAGTAGGCCAGGCCGCGCTCTTCGCGCACCTCACGGAACAGACGGGAGGAGCTTGAGCCACCGAGGATCGAGTCCATCACCGCGAGGGCGAAGCGGCGATCGTCCGACCGGTTGATTCCCGGACCGCCAAAACAGATG
>JBBRVF010000120.1:0-5212 GCA_038247145.1 Solirubrobacterales bacterium
TCTTGGTCATCTTGGTGTAGATCGAATAGAAGTGCTTGGCCCGACCGGCGATCTCGGCCTCGATGCCGATCTTGAGCAGCTCCTCGCTGAGGAAGCCACCCGCTTCGCCGACAAACTCCTCGCGTTCGTTTCGCTGCTGGGCGACGAGGTGCTTGATCTCGGCGTACTTGCGGGGATGGAGGGTCGCGAAAGCGAGGTCCTCGAGCTCCCATTTGATCGCGTGGATGCCCAGTCGGTGGGCCAGCGGCGCGTAGATCTCGAGGGTCTCGCGCGACTTGAGGATCTGCTTCTTCTTCGGAAGCGAGCTCAGGGTGCGCAGGTGGTGCAGGCGGTCGGCCAGCTTGACCAGGATCACCCGGACGTCGGAGGCCATCGCGACCATCATCTTGCGGTAGTTCTCGGCCTGCCGTTCATCGCGGCTCTCGAATGTGATCTCGGTCAGCTTGGTCACACCGTCGACCAGGCGCGCGATCTCCGGGCTGAACTTCTCTTCGATCTCCTCGAGACTGGCCGAAGTGTCTTCAACCGTGTCGTGGAGCAGGGCCGCACAGATCGTCTCGGTATCGAGGCTCATGCCGACCGAGATCCTGGCGACGCCGACCGGATGAGTGATGAACTCGAGCCCGGACTGGCGCTTCTGGTCGGCGTGGTGCCGGCAGGCGAAGACGAAAGCCCGCCTGACCTGAGCCCGGTCGAGCGGCGTGGTGGCCGGCAGCGAGCCGGTTCCGTCGCCGCTTTCGAAGTCGTCGACCACTGCCATCAGGTCATCCAGCAGTGAATGCTCGCGCGGGCTGAGCCCGTCGGCGAGTACTTCGTCCTGCTCTACCTGTTCGACTGTTTCAGAAATACGACCTGCTCCTGGTGAAGGCGCTGATGCTCGCAAATTAGAGGCGAACCGGAAAGATCCGCACTCCCCGAGGATACGATGCCGGCGCTTCGGGCGGCCGCACTGCCGTTGCTTTGGGCCAGACCGGCCTCGACAAGCGCGCTCAGAAGCAGGGCCGCGCGCTCCGGCGAGCGTGCCGTCTCCCCCTCACCCGCAAGGGCCTCCAGCAGCGGCTCGCCTGTGGCCTGGCCCGCATCCGAGTCGCCCGCAGCATCCCGCAGATCCCGGTAGAGCACCCTTAATGCGGGTGTCAGTTCGTGGCGATCGCCGGCGGCCGAGAGCGCGAATCCACGCGAGGCAGGGTCATCGACGCTGAAGATCGACGCTCCCGAGGATGCGATGGCCGCCGCTTCGGCGGCCGAGGCCGGAGGGTCGAAAAGCAGCAGGTTCATTGCCTTGGCGATGACCTCGGGGCGGGCGGCCACCGTCACGTAGTCACTCAAGCCGACGCCTTCGGCCACGGCGTCGGCGAATGTCGAAGTCGATTCCCCGGGACTGCCCGCCCAGAGCCCGCGGACCAACTCCGGAGCATGCCCATACGGCGGGAGGAAGCGGCCGATTCCGGTTTCGCCCCCAAGGCTCTGCCAGCGGCGCCTCGCGTCGGAGGTCAGGACCATAAGCGGCTCCCCCGAGGAGATCAGCTCGGCGAGCACGACCTCGGAGATGCCGTCAATCCGGGCAATTGCTGCCGCCCCGATCACTCCCGTCTCAATCGCCGCCTCAGCCGCCCGTCCTGCCGCCGGGACGAATAGCCCTGCCCCGGCTTCCATAGCGACGTCAAAGCGTCGCCACCACTCGGGCTGATCGCATCCGGGCATCGCGCTCCAGGGATCTTCGGGGTCGGTCGGCGTCGGCAGGGGAAACGCCTCACGGACCTGCAACTGAGCCGAAGACGAACCGTTGAAGTGGTTTACCGAGAGCTCGGCCAGCAGGTCCAGGGGTGTGTCTTCGTCGACCCCGAAGCCGGTCCGTCCAAAGCAGATCCCGGCAGCACGGGCGTCGCCGGAGACCAGCGTGAACCGGCAGTGCTTGCCGTCGCCGATCCCCTGGAGGTCGCAGATCCGGGCCGAGGGGATCAGCATCGATAGTGAGGGGTTCCCTTTGCCACAGGGCTCAAGCGTTTCGAGCTCCTCGGCCAGGTCGATTGCGAGCTCGGCGCCACCGGCGAAGGCGTCGACGCCCTCGGCTCGCGACACTCCCGCTTCGCCGACCAGGGAGGAGACCGCAACCGCGAGCGCCTCCCGGAACTCCGGTATGCGCTCGGTACGGATCTGGAGGCCGGCTGCTGTGGCGTGACCGCCAAAACCCTCCAGCAGCCCTGAAACCGAGCCGATTGCCGCGTGGAGGTCGAGGCCGGGAACCCCCCGGGCAGAACCACGGCCCTGCTCGCCGTCGGTCGAGATGATCACCGCAGGTACGCCGTGCTCCCTGGCGAACCTGGCGGCGACGATGCCGACCACGCCGGGATGCCAGCCTTCCCCGGCCAGGACCAGAGCGCCGGGCTCGGCCAGGTTCAGCTCGCGGCGGACCTTTTCGGCTTCGGTCTGGACCTCACGCTCGATCCGGCGGCGCTCGCTGTTGGCCCGGCCGAGTTCGGAGGCGATCTCGGCGGCCCGCTCGTCCGATTCGCTGAGAAAGAGTTCGACCCCGGCGTCAGCGCGGTAGATCCGGCCCGCGGCGTTGATCCTGGGCCCGAGCCGGAAGCCGAAGTCGGTCGACGAGATACGCGCCGGCTCGAGCCGGCATTCGGCGATCAGCGCCCGCATCCCCGGCCGCTCGGCCCGCCTGGTGACTTTCAGGCCCTCGCGGACCAGCCGGCGGTTCTCGCCGACCAGTGGCATCACGTCGGCGACCGTGGCCAGTGCGACCAGGTCGAGGTCGCCTTCGTCGAGCGACGGATCGAGGCCGGCCTGCCGTCGCAGCGCCGAAGCGAACTTCGAAGCGACCGCCGCACCGCAGAGCTCTTCAAACGGGTATCCACTGACAGCCGGGTGCAGCACAGTGCAGTCGGGCAGTGACTCGCCGGGCCGATGGTGGTCGGTGACGATCACTTCCATCCCGAGCGACCTGGCGAGGCCGACTTCATCAACCGAAGCGACACCGCAGTCGACCGTGATCAGCATTGCGCTGCCGCGGGTTGCCAGATCACGAATCGAGTCCGGATTGAGGCCGTAGCCGTCGCTCTGTCGGTCGGGAATGAACCAGGCGCAGTCGGCGCCGAGCTGCCGCAGAGCGGTGATCATGATCGTGGTCGCCGCCACCCCGTCGACGTCGAAGTCGCCGTAGACGGTGATCCTGCGGTCGGCGGCGATCGCGGCAAGGGCCTCGGAGACTGCGCTCTCCATCCCCTCGAACTCAACCGGATCGTGCTGCTCCGACCCTTCGAGGAAAGCCTTCGCCGACTCGGGATCCGTATAGCCGCGCCTGGCCAGGGTGACCGCGAGCGGCCTGCTCAGGTCGAGAGCCTGCGCGAGCCGCAACGCCTGCTCGATCCGGTACGGCGCGGCCTCAAACGTGATCGATCAGTCCTGAAGCTGGAATTCGGGGTCTTCGTTTCGCTCGCCGATCCAGTAGACCAGGTAGGCGCCGGCGAGGAATCCAGGTATCGCCGCGAGGAAAGTCAGCATGTCGACGTCGTTGAGTCCGCGGCCGAGGATCACCTGGGCGATCGCCCCGGAGAGAAGCGCACCGCCGACGGCACCGAGCAGCGCGCCGACGATGCCGCCCCAGAAGTGGTCGGGAACGAAGATGGTCAGGTGCCAGAGGGCCAGGCCGACGATCAGCCAGATGATGATTGCCATTCTTATGCTCCCCTTCTCGGTCCGCTTGTTGCCGGCTTGGCGCCGCCGGCGGGGGCGTCGCCGTCCTCGCGGTCAACCTTGGCGACTTCGAGCTCTTCGGCGAATGCCGGGATGTAGCCCTGGCTCTCCATCTGCTGGCGGGCGCGTCGGCGATAGACCGGCTCGCGCTCCTTCCAGAGGGCGAGCACGGGTGAGGCGATGAACAGCGAGGAGTAGGTACCCGACGTAATTCCGACCAGGATCGCGATCGCGAATGCGGTCAGCGTCTCACCGCCGAAGATCAAAAGGGCGACGACCGCGACCAGGGTGGAGACGGTAGTCGCCAGCGAACGGGTCAGGACCTCGTTCATCGAGCGGTTGACCACCTGGGAATAGGTGGCACGGGGCATCTTCGGGTCGTTCTCTCGTATTCGGTCGAAGACGATGATCGTGTCGTAAAGCGAGTAGCCGAGAATCGTCAGGAAGGCGGCCACGGTCGCACTCGAGACCTCGAAACCGAGCAGCGCATAGACACCGAGCGCGATCAGGATGTCGTGGAGGATGGCGATCAGGACCGGTGCGGTGAACCTGCCGCCGAACCGGAGCGCCACATATCCGGTGATCAGCAGCAGCGAGAAGAACATGGCAAGCCCGGCGCTGCGGGCCACGGAGGCACCGAAGGTCGGTCCTACGCTGGTGCTGTTGAAGCCGTCGGCTCCGACCCCGAATTCGTCATCGAGGCTTTCTTCAACGCCCGCGATCTGCGACGGGTCGAGGGTTTCGCTCTGAATCTGGAAGGCATTTTCTCCGAGCGCCGGGTTATCCAGAGCCTGGATGGTCGCGTTGCCGAGTCCGTCGCCAGATACCGTCTGCCTGACCTGATCGACTGTCGCCGGCTGATCGAGACTCAACTCGATTTTGGTGCCGGACTCGAAGTCGATGCCAAAGTTGAGCCCCCTGGTCGCCAGGGCGCCGCCGCCGATCAGCAGGATCACCGCCGATAGTACGAACAGGGCCTTCGAAGCGCCCATGAAGTCGAAGTGCCATCGGGCCTTCTTGTCGGCTTCGTCGGCCTCGTGATGCTCCGCGGTGATTCCCATGCCGCGCCGCAGCAGCCTGGTATTGATCATCGAGCCGAGCAGGGCCTGGGTAAAGACGACGGCGGTCAGCAGCGAGACCAGGGTTCCGACACCGAGCGTGAAAGCGAATCCCTTGACGCCCGAGGTCGCCAGCACGAAGAGGATGAACGAGGTCAGCAGGATGACCACGTTGGCGTCGATGATCGTGCTGATGCCGCGCCGGTAGCCGATCGAAATCGACGAAACAAGCGAGCGCCCGGCGCGCAGCTCTTCCTTTATTCGCTCGAAGATGACGATGTTCGAGTCAGCCGCGACGCCGATCGTCAGCACCAGACCGGCGATTCCCGGCAGGGTCAGCGTGATCGGGATGATCTTGATCAGGGCCAGGAAGATCAGCGCGTAGGCGATCAGGGCAAGGGCCGAGATCACACCGAGGAAGCGGTAGAAGACGATCAGGAAGGCCGCCA
>JBBRVF010000121.1:0-5204 GCA_038247145.1 Solirubrobacterales bacterium
TACAGGGCCACGGCACGTCTTGCGCGCCCTCGGCCAGCGGCATTCCGACCGAGTGGACACAGGGCACGAACTCGCCGTCTTCGCCGAGCACGTCGAGCGCGCCCTGGCCCATGCGGGTCATGATCCGCATCGAGGTCGCGACGTAGGCCGAGTCGGTCAGCTGGACGCCGATATGGGCGATCGGCGACCCCAGCGGGCCCATTGAAAACGGCAGCACGTACATGGTCCGTCCCTTCATCGAGCCTTCGAACAGGCCGTCGAGGGTGGATCGCATCTGTGCCGGGTCCTGCCAGTTGTTGGTCGGACCGGCGTCCTCTTCTTTCTCCGAGCAGATGAACGTGCTGTCCTCGACCCGGGCGACATCGCCGGGGTCGGAGCTGGCGAGGTAAGAGTTCGGGCGCTTGGCCTCGGAGAGCTTCGTGAACGTGCCGCTGTCAACGAGGTCCTGGGCGAGCCGGTCGTACTCCTCGGCCGAGCCATCGCACCAGTAGACCGAGTCGGGCTGGGTCAGCTGCGCAACTTCGTCTACCCAGGCGATCAGCTTGGCGTGGTTGGTCGGGACAGTCACCTCAGTGGCTTCACTCACGGGCGTTTTCTTACTCCTTGGTCGCTGTGACCCGAAAATCGGGTCACCGGGCTGTCTGGGCCTATCGGCCACGTCGTCATCCCTGATTGTTGCGCAGATACGGGTGGTCTTGCGGTCCGCCAAGCGGGCAACCGGCGGCGGCAATCCGACCGGGTTTCAGGGATTTGTCAGCCGAAGCACCTTAAGATCGGCGCCCTCGTTGAGGATCTCGATCTCGGCCAGTGCCTCGGTGCCGCTCCTGGCGGTCACGGTGCAGTTGAAGCGGGCCCCGACAATTACTTCGACGTCAGTAGGGCACTCGACTCTGGCAATCTCGGTATCGGTCGCTTCTTCGACATCAAACCGGATCGCGATCTCGGTCTTTGCGGGGTCGACGACGTCCGCGGCGCAGCCGACCAGGGCCGCGGCGACGCAGGTCAACGCCACGGCCACGACGATGCTCAAGCGGCCGCGGCCGCGTGGCTGTCCGATGCTCGGGCTCACGCGCCGCAGGCTACAGGCGCGCGATTCCTAGCGCTCGGATCGGAATGACCCCCTCCCCTGCCTTCGACTAGATTTTCCGCTTCCTATGCGCTTCTATGAATATGAGGCAAGAAAGATCGTCGAGCTGGCCGGCATCCCGGTCACCAGGTACGGCTTCTGCCAGACAGCTGACGAGACACGCAAGGTCGCCGAGGACATCGGTGGACCGACCGTGATCAAATCCCAGGTACTGACCGGTGGCCGGATGAAGGCCGGCGGGGTCCAGTTTGCCGATACCCCCGAGGAAGCCGCAGCTCACGCCGCCGACATCCTCGAGCTCGAGATCAACGGCCTCAAGCCGGTCGGGGTGCTGGTCGATCCGAAGGCGGAGATCAAGCAGGAGTACTACGCCGGAGTCGTCTGGGACGGCACCGCGAAGAAGCCGCTGATGCTGTTCAGCGACATGGGCGGCATCGACATCGAGCAGGTCGCAGAAGAGCACCCCGACCACGTCGGCCGCGGCCACATCTCCAACTTGCTGCCGGTCGGCGACTACGAGGCCAAGCAGGTGATCGCCGCCACCGGAGTCACCGGCAGCCAGCTCAACCGGGCAACCCCGGCCCTGGCGAAGCTGGCCCGCCTGTTCCGGGACAACGACATGCTGCTGGCCGAAATCAATCCCCTGGCCGAACTCACCGACGGCTCGTTCGTCGCGCTCGACGCCCACATGGAGATGGAAGATGAAGCGGTCGGCCGCCAGAAGAAGCTGCTGCGCTCCGAACTGGGCATCGCCGAAGAAGACACCCGCGACAACTACGAGCCGAGCCAGTTCGAAAAGAACGTCAAAGCGATTGACGCAGCCGACCACCGCGGCGTGATCCAGGGCAAGGACCACGGCTTCAGTGGCAACCTCGGTCTGGTCATCGGCGCCGGCGGCGGTTCACTCACGCTGACCGACGCGGTCCGCAACCAGGGCGGCAAACCGGCCAATTACTCGGAGATCGGCGGCAATCCTTCGGTCGCAAAGGCCTGCGGCCTGGCGAAAGAGGTCCTTCAGAAGGACGGGGTCGAGAAGATCGCCGTGATGATGTCGATCGTCTCCAACACCCGGGTCGACATCGTCGCCCGCGGGGTGATCAAGGCCTGTCTCGAACTCGGCAAGGATCCAGCCGAGACGATCGCGATCTTCCGCATACCCGGTGCGTGGGAAGACGAAGGTTCGAAGATCCTCGACCACTACGGCGTTGAATACTGCGACCGGTCGGTCTCCCTGTGGGATGCCGCCGGACGAGCGGTCGCCAAGATCCAGGGGGCCTCGGCATGAGCATCCTTCTCGACAAAGACACCACCTTCATCGTTCAGGGAATCACCGGGCGCGAAGCGATCAACCTGACCCGCGAATGCCTCGACTATGGCTCGAAGATCGTCGGCGGCGTGACCCCCGGTCGCAAGGGCCGTGAGGTCCACGGCGTGCCGGTATTCGACACGGTCGCCCAGGCGGTCGAGAACCACGGCAGCCCGATCGACGGATCGGTCGTCACCGTCCCACCCGGATTCACCAAAGACGCGGTGATCGAAGCGATCGCCAATGGCATCAAACTAATCGTGATCGTCACGGAGCGCATCCCGCGCGGGGACGTCGCCGAGATGGTCGAGTTTGCCGATGCCCACGACGCCCGGATCATCGGGCCGAACTGTCTCGGGCTGATCGTTCCCGAGGTCTGCAAGATGGGCGGCATCGGCGGTCCCGCCAAGGATGCCGCCAAGTCCTATGAGCCTGGTTCGGTCGGCGTGATGTCGCGCTCCGGCGGCATGACCACCGAGATCTCCTCGTCGCTGACCGCGGCCGGACTCGGGGTTTCGACCGCGGTTTCGATCGGCGGCGACGCGATCATCGGCTCGACCTATGCCGAGCTGATGCCGTACTTCGAGGCCGACGAGCAGACCGAGGCGATCGTGATCTACACCGAGCCGGGCGGCCGTATGGAAGCCCAGCTCGCCGAATGGAAGACCGAGAACAACTCGCGCCTGCCGATCGTCGCCTTCATGGCCGGGAAGTTCATGGACGACGAAGAGATGCAGGGCATGAGCTTCGGCCACGCCGGCACGATCGTCGAAGGCAAGGAAGACTCGGCCACTGAGAAGATCAAGCGACTCGAGGAGGCCGGGATCACCGTGGTGGAGCGGATCGACGAGATCCCCGACGCTGTCAAGGAAAGGATCGAATCATGAGCGCGTCCAAGTCACTCGAAAGCGTATTCATCGATGTCGAGATCGCCGAGCCGGCCGCTTCGGACGCCGAACTGGCGAAGAAGCTCGAAGAGGTCTGCCCGGTCAACATCTTCAGGGCGACCGACTCCGGCACAGAAATAGTCGGCGGCCAGCTCGACGAATGCGTGCTCTGCGAGCTCTGTGTCGAAGCCGCCCCGGCCGGCGCAGTGACGATCGTCAGGAAGTACGAGCAGTAGCCCGCCGCCGGCCCAAGTCGGTCTGACGCGCATTTGCGTCGGCCTCGCGGGGGCTGATGTTGGCCAGACCTCAAGGGTGAACTTCGGGGTGCGGGGTCGAAACCGCGGACTTGCTGCGAGAATCGGGCTGTCTTGAACTTCATCGAAGACGTCATCGAGCGGTTCCCTTTCTCGCAGGAAGCGGTGATTGAGGTCGATTCCGAGGGTCGGCGCAAGGTCCACCACTTCAGCCACCTTTTCGCCCGCAGCCTTGGCCTTTCCGGGGTGATGCTGGCGAGCGGGGTCCGGCGGGGCGATGTGGTCATGATCCTGGTCGGCAACCGGATCGAGTGGGTGATCTCGATGCTCGCCTGCTTTCGAATGGGCGCCGTGGCGCTGCCCTGCAATCCCCAGCTGACGGCTGAGGACCTGGCCTATCGGGTGGGCGAGACCAATCCTGCCCTGGCCATCGGAGAGGCGGAGTACCTGACCCACATGCCCGGGGGAGTTCCCTGCCTCGACATGGACGACCTCGAGCGGGCCTTCGACGAGGACCTCGACCAGCCCACTCCGGCCCGCTGCGCCAAACTGGACCCCGACGACCCGGCGATCATCGTTTTCACTTCGGGTTCGACCGGCGAGCCCCGTGGGGCGATCCATCCCCAGAGCTACCTGACGGGGCAGGCGCTGCAGGCTGAGCACTGGTTCGGGGCCCGGCCTGGCGAGCTCGCCTGGTGTACCGCCGCACCGGGCTGGTCGAAGTCTTCCCGCAACGCCTTCATCGCGCCTTGGCTCCGCGGAGCGAAGGCGCTGCTGGTGGACGGGCGTTTCGATCCGGAAACCCGACTCGAAATCGCCCGCCGGGAGAAGGTAAACGTGCTCTGCCAGGCGCCGACCGAGTACCGAATGCTGGCAGGACGGACCGAGCTCTCGTCGCTTCCCGACATGCGCCGCATGATCTCGGCGGGCGAGACGCTCAACCCCGAGGTGATATCGGCCTTCCGCGAGGCGACCGGGATCGAGATTGCCGACGGCTACGGCCAGACCGAGACCGGCGCAGTGACCGGGATGAGGCCCGGGGACTCGCTCTCCGGGCACGAAGGCTCGATGGGCAGGCCTCTGCCGGGGATCGAGGTGCGACTGGTTGAAGAGGAGCTCCAGGTGAAAGTCGCGAGCTCTCCGACTTTCTTCTCCCGTTACCTGGACAGTGAGCCCTTCGAAGGGGAATGGTGGCCGACCGGAGACCTCGTAACCCGGGACGACGATGGTTACATCTACCACCAGGGAAGGAACGACGACGTAATCTCGTCGGCCGGCTACCGGATCGGACCGGTCGAAGTCGAACACGCCCTCGTATCCCATCCGGCCGTCGCCGAGGCAGCGGCAATCGCCGCACCGGACCCGGAAAGGGGTTCGATCGTCAAGGCCGTCGTCGTGCTGCGCGAGAGCGAAGCTTCAGGGAGCTGCGACCGGGCGGACCTGATCGCCGACATCCAGCACCACTGCCGCGAGGTCACAGCCCCGTACAAGTACCCCCGCCTGATCGAATTCGTCGACGAACTTCCAAAGACATCGAGCGGCAAGATACGGCGCGGCGAACTTCGCGATCTACAGGATTGACTGGCAGTACTGACCGGCCCCGGCGGCGTCAGTGCTGGCTGAGACCGCCACCGACGATGTCGCGGAAGCGTTCCTTGAAGCGCTGGGTA
>JBBRVF010000122.1:0-5202 GCA_038247145.1 Solirubrobacterales bacterium
CCGGACCGGGTGGTCGAAGCGGCCAAAGACCAGCTCTCCGGAGCGGCCTGAGCCGGTGCGCGAGCTCACGGAGACTTCCGCCTGGAAGGCTCTCGCGAGCCATCACGAGCAGGTCGAACAGCTTCATCTACGCGAGCTCTTTGCCGGCCAGGCGGACCGCGGCCGCCCGGGCGAAGACGGCCGTCACCCGCCCGAGAACCTGGTCGCCGAAGGGGCCGGCCTCTACTTCGACTACTCAAAGCACCGGATCACGAGCGAGACGATGCCGCTGCTGGTGGCGCTGGCAGAGGAGACCGGGATGCCGGCCCGTCGGGATGCGATGTTTGCCGGCGAGCGGATCAACGTCTCCGAAGACCGCTCGGTCCTGCACGTGGCCCTGAGGATGCCGAGCAACCGCTCGCTGATCGTCGACGGAAGCGACGTGGTACGTGAAGTCCACGGAGTCCTGACCCGAATGGCCGCCTTCTGCGAAGAGGTCCGCTCGGGCCGCTGGCTCGGCCATACCGGCAAGCCGATCCGCAATGTGGTCAATGTCGGCATAGGCGGCTCGGACCTCGGTCCGGTGATGGCCTATGAAGCGCTGAAGGAGTACTCAGAGCGCGACTTGACGTTCCGCTTCGTTTCGAATGTGGACGGCACCGACTTCTACGAGTCGACCAGGGACCTCGACCCCGAAGAGACACTCTTTGTGATCAGCTCCAAGACTTTCACCACGCTGGAGACCATGACCAACGCCCGTACGGCCCGGGAGTGGAGCCTGGCGGCCTTCGGCGGCGACGAGGCGGCCGTGGCAAAGCACTTCGTGGCGGTTTCGACCAATGCCGAAGGTGTCTCCGATTTCGGCATCGACACCGACAATATGTTCGGCTTCTGGGACTGGGTCGGGGGGCGATACTCGATGGACTCGGCGATCGGGCTCTCGACCATGCTGGCGATCGGACCCGACCGCTTCCAGGATCTGCTCGACGGGTTCCACGAGGTCGACCAGCACTTCCTCGAGACCCCGCTGATTCGAAACCTGCCAGTGATCCACGGCCTGCTCGCTGTCTGGTACCGAAACTTCTTCGGGACCCAGACCCAGGCGGTACTTCCCTACAGCGAGTACCTGCACCGCTTCCCGGCCTACCTCCAGCAACTGACCATGGAGTCGAACGGCAAGTCGGTGACCCTTGGCGGCGAACCCGTCCTAACCGCAACCGGGGCCGTCTTCTGGGGCGAGCCGTGCACCAACGGGCAGCAGTCCTTCTACCAGCTGATCCACCAGGGGACCGAGCTGATCCCCGCCGACTTCATCGGATTCAACCACTCACTCAATCCGCTCGGAAACCACCAGGACCTGCTGGTCTCGAACGTCTTCGCCCAGGCCGAAGCGCTGGCCTTCGGCAAGATGCCTGCGGAACTCAGGGCCGAAGGCGTCGACGAATCTCTGATCCCCCACCAGACTTTTGCCGGGAACCGCCCGACCGGCACGCTGATGGTCGAAAAGCTCACCCCCCGGAACTTGGGCAACCTGGTCGCCTTTTACGAGCATTCCGTCTTCACCCAGGGCGCGATCTGGGGGATCGACTCCTTCGACCAATGGGGCGTCGAGCTGGGCAAAGCCCTGGCCCAGAAGATTATTCCCGAGCTCGAATCGGAAACCCCGCCCGACCTTGAGCACGACAGCTCCACCTCCAGCCTGATCCGACGCTACCGTCGCGCCCAGGGCCGGGCGTGAGGCGCGAAGCAAACGCAGATCAGGCCGACTCCAAGGCCGGGCCCGAGCCGCCGCGAGCCCCGATCGACCATCCCATCCGGGCGATCCTCTTCGATGTCGACGGCACCTTGCTGACCACCGGAGGAGCCGGTGCCTCAGCCTGGAGCCAGGCCTGCGAGAAGCTCCACGGCAGCCCTGTGGACATCGAGCGCATCACCGAGTCCGGTATGACCGACACCGCCGTCGCCAAAGCGGCGCTTCGGGACGTGCTCGGCCGGGTCCCGATACCGATCGAGCTCGACTCGTTGACCGAGACCTATCTGGAGTTCCTTCCGGATGCCGTAGCCGCCTCGGACAACTACCGCCTCTCCCCCGGGATCGTGCCCCTTCTGGAGCGGATTAGTGCCGAAGGGCTGACGCTCGGTCTGACCACCGGAAACATCGAGCCGGCCGCCCGGATCAAGCTCGAGCGCGGGAATCTCAACCGATTCTTCGAGTTCGGTGGTTTCGGCTCAGACTCGAACCTGAGACCGGAGTTGACCCGTCGGGGAATGGAGAGGGGGATCGAGCTTTCCGACGGTGAGCTGACCCGCGACGACTTCATCGCCATCGGCGACACCCCGCTCGACATCCTCGCCGCGCATGAGATCGGCATCCGCATCGTCGGCGTCGCCACCGGTCTCTACGAGGTCGAGGATCTCGACCAGGCCGAGTGGGCGATCGCCACGGTCGAAGCGGGCTTTCCGTTGTAGCATCGGGTCATGGCCCAGCTAGTGGTGGTCGTCCACATGCTCATCCAGAGAGGCAGGACCGAAGAAGCGATCGCCGCCTTCGCCCCGGCCGTAGAAGCCTCGCATGAAGAGCCAGGGTGCAGTCTCTGCGCCCTCCACCGGGACGCCCACGATCCGGACACCCTCGTGCTGATCGAACAGTGGGAATCCTGCGAGGCCCACGACCGGCACTTCGAACAGCCTCATGTTCAGAAGCTGACCGAGACCGTCTCCCCCCTGGTCTCCGAACTGCCGAAGATCATGATCAGCGAGCCACTGTCGGTCGGCCAGCCGGCCCAGGGCCTGATCTAGCGTTTTGTTGGTTCGCTAGTTCCGGATTCTCACCGCGGTACCGAGCAGGCTGCGAGTGATCCTTGCGACGCGACG
Organism: Solirubrobacterales bacterium; assembly: GCA_038247145.1. Lineage (GTDB taxonomy): Bacteria > Actinomycetota > Thermoleophilia > Solirubrobacterales > 70-9 > 67-14. The sequence goes on from JBBRVF010000122.1 coordinate 2,854, forward strand.
GTTGTTCATCCGTACGCAACCGTGAGATCGGGCCGAGCCGAGAGGGTCGCGCAGGCTGGCACCGCTTCGCCCGTGCAGGGCGACCAGCCCGGGTCCGCCGTCATAGCGTCGCAAAGCGTCGGAGTGAGCTGTGAGCGGGATCGCCCAGGGACCGATGAAGCCTTTCGGATCCGGTTGCCGGACCCGGTCCTGGAGAGCGAACAGACCGAGCGGTGTAGGCGTACCCGAGGCGCCGACCACGACCCGGAACCGGCTCGCCACCCGGCCGCGGCGATAGAGACTGAGCATGCGCCTGGAGCGATCGATCACGATGTATTCGTGTGAGCGCGTGATCTGCACCCGATCGCGTGGAATCCAGCCGCTGCTGCCGTTCGGTCGGATCGGGAGACGAACCTTCAGCCAGGTCTTTCCACGCACATGCCGCGATCCGAGGACCATCAGTCGCTGGCCGTTGCCGGACCACTTGGTCCTGGTGCGGGCGTACCACCTGACCGACTTGCCGCCTGGCCGGTGCCGGATCGCTGTGCCGATCAGGATCCGGGCCGTATAGGTGCCCGTCTTCCTTGACGGTCCCGGGACCCTCTTGCTGGGGAGCGACGAGACCCTGACCCCGCGGTCTGCATCTGCTGCCGGGAGAGCCGGCTCGACCACCGCCGGCGGCTCGATCGCTTCGGGCGCGCCTGCAGTCGAAGGCTCAGCCGCGCCGGCGGGACCGGCCAGGATCGCCAGCGACAGCAGGGCCGCGAGAAGCCCCGCCCTCATGGATCTTGTGTTGCCGCAGCCCATGAAGCCGTCCGCCTAGCCGGTGACTGGTGTCGGCCTGACCTTGACCGGGCTGACCTCGGGCGCGACGACCTTGACCGTATGGCTGGCCTTGAGCTTGCCGAGGACCACGACGTTCTTCAGCCTGTCACCGTTCTTGGCGTTCCCGGAGATCCGGGCGACGTAGCTGAACGACGTGCCCTTCTTCGAGTACGGGAGCTCCTTGATGTTCCAGCAGAGCTTGCCGTCGTCGAAGAAAGCGTCGTTGCCCTTCTTGACTACGGTCATCAGGCTCGGCACGCGGTCGCATACCTTGAGGTTCTTCGCTACCGATCCCTTGCGGGTGTTCTTGACCGTGATCCTGTACCGAACCTTCTCGTCGGGCCTGGCCACCTTCTTGTTGCCGGTCTTCTTGAGGACCAGGCGCGGCTTGATCTGGCTGCAGTTCACAGTCGCTTCGTCGGTGACTTCGGGATTATTCACAGCGAAAGCGGTGGCCGTATTGTCATATGCGGCGCATCTGTCGATGCTGGTCTCCGCCTTGACCACGACCGTGCGTGACTCACCGGCAGGAACGTCGCCGAAGTCGCAGGTCAGCTCGCCGTTGACGATCGAGCAGGGATCGCCGCCGGGCTGGGTGGTGATGGCCCAGGGCCCGGCGGTCCCCTTGGGGAGGGAGTCTTGAAGGGTTTGCGACTTTGCGAGACCCGGTCCGTTGTTGTCGACCTTGATCGTGAAGACGACATCCTCGCCGGCCTTGATCCTGCCGTTGCCGGTCTTCGTGATCGCAAGGTCGGGAACCAGGCATTCGACCGAAGCGCCGTCCTCTGCGTCGGGGGCGTTGGTCGAGCTGGCGGTGGCGGTGTTGTCGTAGGTGGCACAGTTGTCGTAGTTGGTTGCGGCTGTGACGGTGACCGTCTTTGAGGCTCCTGCGGCGAGGTCGCCGAAATCGCAGTCGAGGGTGGCCCCGACGATCGGGCTGACGCAGTTGGCTGCGTCTGCTCCGGAGACGGACCAGGTGCCACTGACCGGGCCGGGCAGGGCGTCGCTCAGGGTTACCGCCTTGGCGGTGCCGGGTCCGGCGTTACTTGTCGTAATGTTGAAGACGACGTTCTCGCCGGCGTTGACCGTGCCGTTGCCGGTCTTTGCGACTGTGAGGTCAGGCTTCTGGCAGTCGATTGTCGCCTGATCTTCAGCGTCAGGCGCGTTGTCGGCCGACGCGACCGCGGTGTTGTCGAGCAGCGCGCAGTTCTCGAAATCTGTCTGCGCGGAGACGACCACCGTTCGAATATCTCCCGAGCCCAGGTCCCCGAAGTCACAACTCAGAGTACCGTTGGTGATCGAGCAGGGATCACCGTCTGGCTGCGAGTCGATCGTCCAGTTTCCCGTAACCGGGCCCGGAAGTGGGTCATTCAGGGTCACGGCCTTGGCGACGCCGGGACCGATGTTCGAAACCTCGATCGAGAACTGTGCGGACTCACCGGCATTGATCGTGCCCTGGACCGCCGTCTTCAGCGTCCCCAGACCGGGCCGGTCGCAGGTTACCGATGCGTCGTCCTCGGCCTCGGGGGCGTTGGTCGAGCTGGC
>JBBRVF010000123.1:0-5191 GCA_038247145.1 Solirubrobacterales bacterium
GACTGTAGCCCCGCGGCCACAGCCTCGAGGCCGGCGGCCCGGGAGCCTTTGATCAGAATGGCGGTGTCCGGGCCGAGCCGCCCCTGAAGGAGATCCACGGCGGAGTTCGGGTCGTCAACCAGTTCGTCCGGTTCGTAATCGGCGGCCATCGGCCCGACCCCGACCAGCAGATCGATGCCGAGATCCCTGGCCTGGCGCCCGACTTTCCCGTGAAAGACAGGAGCATCCGGCCCGAGCTCCGCCATCAGTCCGAGAACCGCGATCCGGCGACCGCGCTCGATCCCGGCCAGATACTTGAGGGCCACGTCCATCGAGACCGGGTTGGCGTTGTAGCTGTCGTTCACCACGAGGGTGCCGTCGGCGAGCTCGATGTGCTCGCCGCGGAGCTTCGAGAAGGATACCGATCCGGCCCTGGAAGCCAGATCACCCGGCGAGGCCCCGGCCGAGACCGCGGCCGCGATCGCCGCCAGGGCGTTTTCGAGGTTGTACTCCTCGGTGAAGGGAAAGTCGAATTCGGCCGTGCCGGACGGCGTGGCGACGGTGGCCCGTGTCCGGCTTCCGGCGCGCTCGACCGCTTGGGCGTAGACCGCCCCGCCCGGCCCGAAGCGGACCTGGTTCGGGACCCCCTCCAGATGGGGCTCGAGGTAGCCGCCCTCGACCGGCACGATCACCGGGCTGCCCGGTTTCAGGGCGACGATCAGCTCGGCCTTGGCCGCGGCGATCGCCTCGATCGAGCCGAGCAGCTCGAGGTGGACCGGGCCGACCACGGTGACCACCCCGATGTCGGGCTCGGCGATCGTGGCAAGTTCGGCAATCTGACCGGCACCGCGCATCGCCATCTCCAATACCAGGGTGTCGGTTTCCTCAGGGGCGGAGAGGATGGTGAGAGGCAGGCCGATCTCGGTATTGAAGTTCTCCTTCGAAGCGTGAACCCTGCCCGGCAGCAGCGCCCGGGTGATGTCCTTGACCGAGGTCTTGCCGACCGAGCCGGTTATGCCGATCACGGTGGCGCCGAGCTGCCGCCGCCAGGCGGTTGCCAGCGAATGCATCGCCGCCAGCGGGTCCTCGGCGACGAAGACCCAACCCCCTCCGAGTTCGGTCCGGGCGGCCGTGGACGGACTGACCACTACCCCCCATGCACCGTCACGCAGCGCCGCCGGCGCGAACCTTCCGCCGTCGTCGCTTTCCCCGGCGAGGCCGAAAAACAGTTCTCCGCCGTGGATCTCGCGAGAGTCGATCGAGGCCGTCGCAGGCCCTCCGGGGCCGCCTTCAGCGGCGATCTCGGCGCCCATCGCTGCTGCGATCCGTTCTGGTTCGAGCCCGATCAAGACTGACCGCCGGCGAGCTCGACCAGATGGCTTCGGGCGACGTCGCGGTCATCGAAGGGAATCTTGTGGCCGTCCTTGAACTCCTGGCCCTGCTCATGGCCTTTACCGGCGATCACCACTGTGTCCCCCGCTACCGCCATCGCGACGGCGAGCCGGATCGCCTCGCTGCGATCGACCTCGACCGCCACCTCTCCGCGGTCGGCGATCCCTTCCAGCACGTCCTCGATGATCGCTTCCGGCTCTTCCGAGCGGGGGTTGTCCGAGGTGACCACGGTGTAGTCGGCCAGCTCCGAGCCGGCCCGGCCCATCAGCGGCCGCTTGGCCCGATCTCGATCACCACCGGCACCGACCACGGCGATAAGCCGACCAGGGGTGATGTCCCTGGCCGCGCGCAGCACGTTCTCCACCGAATCCGGGGTGTGGGCATAGTCGACCAGCACGCCGAAAGACTGCCCCTCGTCGATCGGCTCGAAGCGGCCCGGAACCCTGCCCGCATCGGCCAGGGATGCGACCGCCTCTCCCGGCTCGACGCCGATCGCGATCGCCCCGGCAAGCGCAGCCAGCGCATTGGCAACGTTGAAGCGACCGGGAAGCCCGGTCCGCACCGACATGACCCCGTGCTCGGATTCGACCGAAAAGGACCCGCCCGCAGCGTCGAAGGCGATGTCGGAAGCCGAATAATCGGCGGCGGTACCTTCAGCCGAGTAGGTGATCGCATCGAACTCCGCGGCGAGCCTCTGCCCGTAAGGGTCGTCGATGTTGACCACGGAGGTTCCGGGGTCGGCCTCGAAAAGCAGCCGCTTTGCGGCGAAGTAGTCCTCCATGTCGGAGTGGAAGTCGAGGTGGTCCTGGGTCAGGTTGGTAAAGATCGCCAGGTCGAAGTCGATCGCATCGCAGCGGCCGAGGACAAGCGCATGCGACGAGGCCTCCAGAACGCAGGCTTCGTCCCCGGCGTCCCCCATCCGCCGGAAGGTCGACTGCAGGTCGATCGCCTCGGGCGTGGTGCGCACGACTGCCTCTTCGACGCCGCCGACCAGCTGCTTGACCGTTCCCATAAGCCCGCAGTGGATATCGGAGCCCTCGAGGATGTCGTGGAGCAGAAAAGCGGTGGTCGTCTTGCCGTTGGTCCCGGTTATGCCGGCCACCTTGAGGTCCCCGGTCGGGTGCCCGTTGAAGGCCGCGGCCATCGGTGCCATCGCCCGCCGTGTGTCGGGAACCAGCACCTCTGTGAGCCCGAGCCCGGTGGGGAGCTCGCAGACCAGGGCCGCGGCCCCGGCCTCGACCGCGGCCGCGGCGAAATCGTGTCCGTCGCTCTCCATCCCGGTCACGCAGAAAAACAGCCCGCCTTCGACGACGCTGCGGCTGTCGTAGGCCAGTCCGGCTATCTCGAGGCCGGGGTCGCCGACGATCTCGGCCGACACGACGCCTTCGACGATTTGGTCAAGCCGCATGCGCATGATTGTAGGTGTCTACTCGGTGGGCACGCCGAGATAAGGAAGCGCGAAGGACGCGATGTCGCCGAAGGCGGGGGCGGCGACCTCGCCACCGTAGTAGCCGTTCTGCGGTTCGCTGACCATCACTGAAACCACGATCCTGGGGTCGTCGGCCGGTGCCATGCCGATGAAGGAGGCGACGAAGCGGCTCTCGGAGTAGCCGTTCTCGGTGGCGATCTCCGCGGTACCGGTCTTTCCGGCCAGAGTGTATCCCGGGATCTCGACCTCGGGCGCGGTTCCTCCGGGGGCCAGCACTCCTTTCAGCATCTCCCGGACCTGGGTCGCGACTTCGGGCGAGATCACCCGGCGGCCGGGCTTCCCGGCAAGCGTCCGATCGCCGATCGACCTGATCAGCCGGGGCGGTCTCAGGATTCCGTCGTTGGCGATCGCGCCGTAACCGGCGATCATCTGTATCGGGGTGACCGCAAGTCCCTGACCGATCGGCAGGTTGCCCATGGTCGAACCGGAGTAGTCCTCGTAGGGAATGACGATTCCGCTTTCTTCGCCCGGGTACTCGATGCCGGTCGTGCGCCCGAAGCCGAACCGGTTGATCCACTTGCTGAACTTCTCGCCGCCCATCTGCATGCCGATCGTGACCGAACCGACGTTCGAGGACTGGGCGAGGATGTCGCCGACGCTCAGATTTATCGTGCCGCGTGGGTGGGACTCCTCGATCACCCGGTCATAGACCTGGATCGACGGGGCCAGAGTAAAGGTGCTCTCAGGGGTCACCGTTCCGGTCTCCAGCGCCGAGGCGACGGTGAAAGCCTTGAAGGTCGAACCCGGCTCGTAGTTGTAGGACGTGCCCACGTTGAGCAGGTCCTCCGGGTCGGCGGTGTCGAGGTTGTCGAGATCGACCGGGGGCCAGTTCGCCATCGCCAGGACCTCGGAGTTCCTCGCATCCATGACGATGGCCGACGCGTTGACCGGGCTGTGGAGGTCCGCCACCTTGGCCAGCGCCCGCTCGGCCCGGTCCTGACTCGCTGCATCGAGAGTGAGCTGGACTGGTTCGCCGTCGCGCGGGTCCCGGATCGTCTCCATCTCGATCGGCTCGCCGAGGGCGTCCTTGACCATGTGCTGCTCCCCGTCCCTTCCACGCAACGCCCGGTCTTTGGCCGCCTCGATCCCGGTCAGGCCTTCGCCTTCGGCGTTGACCGCTCCGATCACCTGTGCGGCGAGATCCCCCTGCGGTCGGGTGCGGAGAGTGTCTGGATGCTGGCCGATCCCTTCGAGGCCGAGCCTCTCGATGCGACCGGCCTTTACCAGGTCTACCTTGCGCTGGACGTAGGAGAACCCGCCAGGCCGGGTGATCGCCTCGAGGACGTCGTCGGGGTCGGCGCCGAGCGCTTCGGCCACATCTGCCGATTCTTTCGGGGCATCCTTGATCTGGTACGGCGTCGCGTAGATGCTGGCGCCGAGTTCCGAGCCGACCAGCTCGCGCCCGTTGCGGTCGAGGATCGATCCACGGAGCCCGGGAACGGTGATCGTATCCTCCTGCTGGCTGCTCGCCTGGGAGGCAAAGGTCGAGCCTTCCACGCCCTGCAGCCAGACCGCCCGCAACAGGATCCCGGAAAGCAGTACGAGCGAGACGAAAAAGAGGATTCCGACGCGGCGTTCGAGGCGGATCACCGGTCGATCAGCCTCCTTCGGCCACCAGCCGCTGAGCTGCCGCGGCGAAGACCTCCGGTCCGAACTCGCGGTACCTGATCTCGTCAGTTGCCGGTGTCGCCATGCCGGCGGCCAGTGCGGCATTCCGGACTCTCGGCATCGAGAGGGCCTTGGTCGTCGAGCTGCTGAGAATCGTGTTCTGGCGCTCCAACTTCTCGATGTTGGTTTCCACACTGCTGGCCATGGCGCCATAACTCACCGTGAGCACGTTGATCGCGACGATCCCGATCAGGAGCAGGCCGATGACGGCGATCCAGAGCCTTGATCCGGAGATCCTCCTGACCGCCGCCGACTCGGGCAGTCGACCGACCGCGTGGGCGCTGCGACCGACCAGGTGGCGACGGGGCTGCCGGTGGGCGGTCGCCGGGCGCTTTCCCGGCCGCGTCTGGTGGCCGGGCCTGCGGCGACGACGGGCGGGAAGGGTGGCCGGCGCCGGATGCGGCATCGCTTCGAGGCTGCGGGCCGCAGCAGCCATCAGGAGGCCGGTCTCTCGGCGAGCTTGAGCGCTCCGCGCAGGCGGGCCGAGCGTGATCTCGGATTGACTTCGAGTTCCGACTCGTCGGCGGTGATCGAGCGTCGGGTAAGCAGCTCGGCCTCGGGTTCGTGGCCGCAGATGCAGACGGGCAGGTCCGGTGGACAGGTACAGCCGACCGCGAGACCGGCGAAGAAGCGCTTCACCCGGCGATCTTCCAGTGAATGGAA
>JBBRVF010000124.1:0-5184 GCA_038247145.1 Solirubrobacterales bacterium
ACCGACTGCTGTTCGAGCGCGGCTTCCCGGTAAGGACAGTTCTCCAGGCAATAGGTCATCTCGTCGCCCTTGCCCGGCCTGCGAATCGGTTTGAAGCCCATCGCCGAGAGTGCGTCGTGGAACCGGGTCTCCGGGTCCGCATGTCCGCCGGCATCGGCCAGACCGACGCCGATCTCACGGCCCCTTTCTTCGATCCGCTGGGGATCGACCGGACCTCCGTCGATCGCCTGGATCAGCCAGCGGCTCAGTTCCGCGTAGCCGGTCGGGGCAGTCCCTCCCGGCTCGGCATTCGGATCGATCGCCCAGACGTCACGTGGCCGTCCGCGGCCGACCTTCTCCTGCTCGCGGACGACCAGCCCGGCCTGGGACAGCGTCTCCAGGTGCTGCCTGACTCCGTTCGGATGAAGATCCAGGCTCTTCGCCAGTTCGTCAGTTGCCGCCGGCCTCTTCAGCGATGACAGCAGCCCGAACAGCCGCGCCCGCGTGGGCTGGCTGAGAACGTCATCTGCCGTATTCGCGAAGTCCATCCTTCGATTATCCCATCGGGTCCACGGCTCCTCGGCCGCGTACTCCCGCTAGTTTATACATAGAAAGTGTAATAAAGCAAAGAAGGCTGCTGCGATGACCTACGTAATCAACGAGCCCTGTATCGGCGAGAAAGATGCCTCCTGCGTCGAAGTCTGTCCCGTGGACTGCATCCACCCGACCCCCGACGAGCCCGGATTCGACGCGGCCGAACAGCTCTACATCGATCCCGAAGAGTGCATCGACTGCGATGCCTGCGTCGAGGCCTGCCCGGTGGATGCGATCACCGCCGAGGACTCCGTGCCCGGCCAGTGGCAGAAGTACATCCAGATCAACGCCGACTACTACAAGGATCCGAAATGACCGATTCCGCGAGGGAGGCTTTTCATGAAGCGCTCTGAGCAGCTCAAGTCCCTTTCCCACGAGCACCACCACGCCCTGTTCATCGCCAAGCGGCTGCGCGACGAGGGGGAGGCGGCCGCTTCGGCATTCGTAGAGTTCTGGAACAGCGAAGGCGAGGTCCACTTCAGGATCGAAGAAGAGGTGCTGCTTCCCGGCTCCGGCCTCGACGGCCCCGGTAGCGATCGCGATGTCGCCCGCATGCTGGACGAGCACCTCGACATCCGCCGCCGGGTTATTCGGGTCCTGGACGGCCAGGTGTCCGCGACCGAATTCGGCGAGCTGGGTACCGCGTTGACCGATCACGTCAGGTTCGAAGAGCGCGAGCTCTTCCCCCGGATCGAGGCCCTGCTCGACCAGGCCGCCCTCGACGACCTGGCCTCGCGGATCGCGCTGGCCGAATCGGCCGCCGACTGAGCCGACCGGGCTCAGCCGATCCCTCTGCGACGCGGACCGGCTCAGCCGACCTCTGACAGGTCGATCTCGCGCTTGAGCAGCTTTCCGGTGGGGCCCTTGGGAAGCCCGTCGAGGATGACGATGTGGCGGGGGTACTTGTATGCCGCGACCTGCTCCTTGGCATAGGCCTGAATCTCGTCGGTGGTGGCAGTCTGGCCTTCCTTGAAGGAGACGACCGCGACGATCTCTTCGCCGAGGTCGTCGTGGGGGATGCCCATGACCGCGGCTTCGGCGACCGCCGGGATCTCGTAGAGCACCTCTTCGATCTCGCGCGGGTAGACGTTGTATCCGCCGCGGAGGATCATCTCCTTCTTGCGGTCGACGATCTTGTAGTAGCCGTCTTCATCGACCGTCGCCATGTCGCCGGAGGCGAACCAGCCGTCGGGGTCGATCGCCTTGGCTGTGGCCTCGGGCATGTTCCAGTAGCCCTTCATCACGTTCGGTCCCTTGATCTGGACCTCACCGACGTCGCCGACACCGAGAGCCTTTCCTTCTTCGTCGACGATGCGCATCTCGACCCCGTCGATCGGAGTGCCGATCGTGCCCGGCTTGCGTTCCATGTCCAGCCGGCCGAACGATGCGACCGGTGAAGTCTCGGAAAGCCCGTAGCCCTCGATGACCGGTGAGCCGAAATCCTTCTCGAAGGCGGTCAGGATTTCCATCGGCAGAGCGGCGCCGCCGGAGACGCAGAGCCGCAGCGAGCTGACGTCGAATCTCTCGCGGTCGGCGGTGTGAAGCAGCGCCGCGTACATCGTCGGCACGCCCATGAAGATCGAGACGCCGTCGCGCTGGACGATCTCGAGCGCCTTTTCCGGGTCGAACCTGGGCAGCAGGGTGATCTCCCCGCCGACCGCGACCGCGACGTTCATGCAGGCGGTCTGGCCGAAGATGTGAAAGAGCGGCAGGCCGCCGAAGATTACGTCCTGCTCGCTCGGGCTGAAGAGGCCGAGGCAGGCTTCGACGTTGGTGCCGATGTTGCTGTGGGTGAGCTCGGCGCCCTTGGGCTGGCCGGTGGTACCGGAGGTGTAGAGCACGACCGCGGTGTCGTCGGGCTCGACCTCGGCTATTTCTTCGACCGGGTCGGAGGCGGCGACCAGCTCGCCGATCTGGGTCGGTTCGACCGGCAGGACCTCGACCCCCGTTTCGGCTCCGGCTTGTTCGGCCTCGGAGGCGAAGTCGTGCCAGACCAGAATCAGCTTCGCGCCCGAGTCGCTTATGTAGTGCTTGATCTCGCGCGAGGTCAGCAGCACGTTCATCGGGACGACGATCGCGCCCAGCCTCAGGGCGGCGTAGTAGACCATCGGGAAGTGGGGGACGTTCGGCAGCATCACGCCGACCCGGTCCCCCCGGCCGATGCCTTTGCTCGCCAGCAGCCCCGCCACGCGCTGGCTCACCTGCTCCATGGCGGCATAAGGAACGGCGACGTCATCGAGCCGGATGGCGATCCGGTCGGGGTGCTTCGCGGCAGACTCAGCCAGAAGGTTTGCGAGATTCGGGTTCAAAGCGGTACCTCTCCTCGTAGAAGTTGCTGCCGCAATGCTAACCCGCTAAGCCAGTTGAGCGGAGCCGACAGCGAACTCGAATCGGCTGGAGATAGACAACCGGAGGCCGAACGTGACCCGACCCGTTGCCCCGATCTACGGAACTGGAAGCGATCGACGGCGATATATGAAGCAAATCGCGGCCAGTTCGAGGTCGTCATTCCTTTCCACTTCGCGGGGGTGGAGTCGACGGCGTGCCTTCGACCTCTGGAAGACTTGGCGCCATGGACTTCGGAGGCAAAGTTGCGCTGGTGACCGGTGGGGCGAACGGACTGGGACGGGCGACCGCCGCCCGGCTGGCCGGTTCCGGGGCGAAGGTTGTCCTTGCCGACATCGAGGCCGGCCCCGGACAGGAGGCGGCAGACGAACTCGGGGCCGAGTTCATCGAAGTCGACGTCAGCCAACCCGAAGGCAGCGAAGCCGCGGTCAAGCTGGCGATCGAGAGCTTCGGCGGACTCGACCTCGCTTTCCTCAACGCCGGTGTCGCCACCGGCTGCGGAATGGTCGAGCACTTCGATCCCGACCTCTACCGGCGGGCTATGGGAGTCAACCTCGACGGGGTTGTCTTCGGACTGAATGCAGTCGTGCCGGCGATGCGTGAGCGCGGCGGCGGCACGATCGTCGCCACATCGTCCCTGGCCGGGCTGGCGGCCGTGCCCTATGACCCGATCTACGCCGCCAACAAGCATGCCGTCGCCGGCCTGACCCGTTCATACGGACCGACCCTGCTGCCGGAAGGCATCCACTTCAACGCGATCTGCCCGGGCTTCGCCGAGACCCGGATCATCGATCCGATCAAGGACGGCCTCAGCGATGGCGGCGTCCCGGTGATCCCGGTCGAGAGGGTGGTTGACGCGGTGGTCGGGCTGTTCGGTCTCGAGGCCGGTGGCGAGTGCCATTTCGTCCAGGCCGGCATGGAGGCCCAGGAGTTCCGCTTCCGCAACGTGCCCGGCCCACGCAGCGGCTGAGGAGAATCGGGAAGGAGTCGAGTGGCCCGGTCCTTGTCGGACCGGGCCCCCGAGCTCCCTCCCTTTCCCCGTTGCGTCCTCCCCCCAGAGGACACGTGGCGGCTGATCCGGGCCTGACACCGTCTCGGCCGCCTTTCTTCAACCTCATAACCCGATAAGAAAGTGAGAGTTGCGCTCTTTCTGTACGACTTGTTTTCTCGAAGGGCGGGGTGAGCGATACAAGACCCAGGCTTGGGGTGCCAGGACCGGGGGCGAGTCTGGCGGTCCCGGAACTCAGGTGGGGAGAAGACCCCGGCGCGTCGCCGCCGAGTTGAGGTCGTGAGGACAGGCCACTATTATGGCTATAGAAATGAAGGATAAAAGCGCCACAACTCAGGAAACTCCCGGTGTCGGCATTCGAGACCTGCGGGACAACCTCAGTCGGCATCTCGAGACGGTCAAGGAGGGTGCCGAGATAACAGTCACGGAGCACGGCAGGCCGGTTGCCAGGATCGTCCCGTTCAAGGAGCCGACCAGATTCGAGCAGATGGTCGCCGATGGCAGGATCACTCTGCCGAGCGAGCCCAAGGGTCCTCCGCCGGAGCCGGCTCCGAACCCCGGCAAACCTCTGAGCGAGATCGTGATCGAAATGCGCGGGTGAAGGTCTACTTCGATACCTCGGCCTTTGTCCCGATGCTCGCCGATGAGCCTTCGAAGGATGCTGCCGCCGACATCTGGCGCAGGGCTGACCAGGCTGTCACCACCCGCCTGCTGTTCGTCGAGTCGAAATCCGCCATCGCGCGGAGGGGTCTGAGTAATGTCGGCGACCTCTTTTCGAAGATGTGGCGACAGTTTGCGGTCATCGACCTTGAAGAGAATCTCATGAAGATGGCCGGGGCCGCCGCGATCGAATTCGGTCTTCGCGGCTTCGATGCCGTGCACTGCGCCGCCGGTGCTTCGCTCGGCACCGAATCGGTCGTGCTGGCAAGTGCCGACCGCAGACTGCTGGCGGCCTGGCAGTCGCTGGGCTGCGCGACTTTCGACCCGACCCGGAACTGACCCACCGGAACTGACCCACCGGAACTGACCCGTCACCACGAAGCTGCTGGAAGAAACACCGCCGGCCGTTCCTCAGACCAGCGGGATCTTCTTTCCCGGGTTGAGCAGCAGCTTCGGGTCGAAGGCGCGCTTGATCTCGGCCTGGAGCCCGACAACGTCCTGGCCGAGGGCCTTCCGGACGTGGGCGGTCTTGAGGCTGCCGATGCCGTGTTCGCCGCTAATCGAGCCGCCCAGCTCGATCGCCATCTCGAAGAGCT
>JBBRVF010000125.1:0-5145 GCA_038247145.1 Solirubrobacterales bacterium
GTATTCGCTGCCCGCGCGTCTGGACCTGGTGCATCTCGGGCTGGGCCCTGACGGCCATACCGCATCGCTGGTGCCCGGCGATCCGGTGCTCGACGTTCGGGATCGCCGCGTCGCCCTTACCGGGGGCGAGTACCAGGGCACGAGGCGGATGACCCTGACATACCCCCCGATCGACGAAGCGCGCAAGCTCCTGTTCCTGGTCACCGGAGACGGCAAAGAGGACGCGCTCGCCCGTCTGCTGGCCGAAGACGAGTCGATTCCGGCCGGGCGTGTGCGAAACGGGAACGCCTTCACGATCACCGACATCGACCCCGGCGGGGACGGAGCCGCTTGAAGCTCGGCGGGCGGATTGTCCAGCGCTACGGCCTGGCGCTCATTCTGCTGGTCATCGCCCTGGTCTACTCGATCGCGATACCGGACGGAGAGTGGCAGCGCCTCTTGGCGATGCTGCTCCAGGGCGCGGCCATGTTCGCGACGCTTGCGGCGGCCGAGGTCGAACGCCGCCTGCTCCGCGCGTTCCTGGTCGTATTCGTCGGGGCGCTCGCCGGTGCCGCACTGCAGGCCGGCTTCACCGACGGCGACAGCGCCGGTTTTGTAAGGCTTTGCGTGCTGGCAATCATCCTCGCTTCGCTACCCCTGATCGGCAAAGGGCTAGTCCGCCAAGTCCGCGCCGACCGTACGGTCGGCGTACAGACGATGCTGGGAGTGCTCTGCGCCTATCTCCTGCTGATGAGTTCGTTCGCCTACGCCTACGCCGTCCTCGGAGAATTTGGCAGCGAGCCCTTCTTCAGCCAGGGCGCACAGTGGAACGAACTCGGCGACTACATCTACTACAGCCTGATCACGATCACCACCGTCGGCATGGGTGACCTGACCCCGGCGACCGACCTCGGCCGTTCGCTGACCGCCGCCGAAGCGCTGATCGGCCAGATCTACATGGTGACCGTGGTCGCCGTGATCGTCTCGAACCTCGGACGCAAGGAGCCGCGCGGGGCGGTCCCGAGCGCCGACGCGAACGGCCGGGAGGACTTGCACCGTGGATGACGTCCTGCTGGGTCTTTCGCTGGTCGTCGTGCTGTCAATCCTGGCCCGACTGGCCGGTTCCTGGGTCGGGGTTCCGGCGATCGTGCCACTGCTCTTGGTCGGCGTGGTCGCCGGGGTCTCGGTCAGCGGGCTGATCGATCCGACAGCCCTGCTCGGGGACTCGCTCTCGCCGATCGTGCAGATCGCGGTCGGGATAATCCTGTTCGAAGGCGCTCTCAGCCTGAAACGCGAGGAACTCGGAGCCGGGGTCCGTCCGGCGGTCGTGCGCCTGCTGACCTTCGGGGTAATCGTCACCTGGCTGCTCGGCTCGGTCGGCGTAGCACTGCTGTTCGACGTTCCCACGGAGATCGCAGTGCTGATCGGGGCGATCCTGATCGTCTCCGGTCCGACGGTCGTCCTGCCGATTCTCGACTTCATCGCCCCCGACGCCAAGGTCCGGGCTGTCCTGAAGTGGGAGGGAGTTCTGGTCGACCCGGTGGGCGCGATCATCGCCGTCGTTATCTTCGGTTCGCTGGAAACCAGCGGTGGCCAACCCGGCATCGACGTGATCGAGGTCGCCTCGTCTCTGGGAACCGGACTGCTCGTCGGTGCGGGCGGTGCGGTGCTGCTCATGCCCATCCTGGTGACCCGCAAGCTCTCGGGCCGGGACAAAGTAGCCGCGACACTGATGATGGTGGTGGCTGCATTCGCGCTGTCCGACGCGATATTCGAGGACTCGGGACTGGTCGCGACGATAGTCATGGGCGTTGCTCTCGCCAACCAGAAACGGGTAAAGATCGATTACATCGCCGAGTTCAAGGAGACTCTCGTACCGCTTCTGATCGGCGTGCTTTTCGTTCTGCTGGCAGCGAACGTCGATGTTGCAGACGTGATCGACCTGGGCCTGCCGGTCATCGCGCTGATTCTGATCCTGGTACTCGTGGCCAGACCGCTCGCCGTCGCCGGTACCGCCGGCCTTGACTTCACCCGCCCCGAGCGGACCTTCTTCGCGGCGATGGCACCTCGCGGGATCGTTGCTGCATCGACAGCTTCGGCCTTCGGCCTGAAGCTGACCGAGGATGGGGTCCCGGGCGCCGAGCTGATCATCCCGATCACCTTTGCCGTGATCGCCGGCACGGTCTTCATCTACGGCTTCGGCTCGCCGCCGCTTGCTCGCTATCTTGGTCTCGCAGGCAATCGTCCGCCGGCCCTTCTGCTGGTCGGCGCCCCGCGCTGGGGGCTCGAGCTCGGCACCGCCCTGAGCGGGGCCGGGGCGACGGTGAAGGTGTGGACCGAAGACGTCGATGAGGCCCGGGCGGCGGAAGAGGCGGCCCTGGACTCTTTCGGCGGACCGCTCGACCCCCAGGCCCCCGCCATCCAGTCGGTCTTCGAGGATCTGGCCGCGATCGCCCTGGTCAGCGGGGACGACACTCTCAATCAGGTGCTTTCATGGCAACTGGCCGACGTACGCGAACCGGACGAGGTCTACCGCCTGCGCTCACCCTCGGACGTGGCGCCGATAGTGCCGACCGAAGCAACGGCGCTGTTTCACGATGTTGAAGACGCTGCGGATCTCGAGAGGCGGATCGACGCCGGCCAGCGCATGGTCGCACTTGAGCGTGGCGAGGCGGTGCCCGAAGGCGCGGTGGCCGTCGCCTCGATCAGACCCCCGAAACGCCGGTCGCGATCGAGCATCCGGCTGGCCTCGGAGCACGGCGGACGGCTGCAGCACCCGGATTCGAGAGTCGTGGCGCTCGGCCCGCCCAGTGCCTTCGCAGCCGCCGGGCACCCGATCTCAGCCTGAGCCCGGCTGGGGTCCGGAGTCGGGTTCCGACCGCCGGAAGAAGTCGACCCACTCGCCGCAGATCTGCGACATATCAACCCGCTGGCGGGCGTCGGCCCGGGTCAGCGCGATCCGCCCGAGCTTGGTCTCGCGGGAGTAGCCTGTCAGCTTCTGGACCGCCGAAGGCTCGGCGGTCTTGACGGTGAACTCGACCGGCCCGGGCTGTTTGACTTCGACAACACCACCCGGCCAGAACTGCCCGTAGCTGCCCGTCTCCTGGTTCGAGATGCGCTGGCCGTCGATCCCCGGCGCGAAAGAACGCGCGAAGTCGACCGCAGTCAGGGTCATGCCATCGGGGGTGAAGTACTGCATCGATATGCGCCACAGGCCGCGTCCCAGATCGATGGTCTGTGACGCCTCTTCTCCCGGGGGTATCTCGGCGGAGGGTGTCCAGTCGTCGGCCAAGCCGAGCACGGTCTCGGGCAGGATCACCGCCTCGCCCTCCAGTCCGGCGAAGTAGCGGCCGCCCTCGCCGGAGCAGTCGACCAGCCGGGCGGGCAGTGAATTCTCGTTGAGGATCGGCCGGTCGAACGCTTCGCCGGTCCTCTCCCAGAGCTGAAAGTTCGCAGTCTTGCCGACCAGCTCGAAAGAGGGAGGTGCCTTGCTGGTGAAGGCGGCACCGGTGGTCACCACAAAGTCGTGGCTGTTGAGAGTCTCGGCGTCGAAGGAGTCGAAGTCGATCGCGCTCTGGGCATCGCCTTCGAACGGCTTCTTGCGGTCGGCGCTGACGTCGTCCTCGGGAAAGTCGGCGAGCGGCAGACTGACGTCGGCTCCGGGGAAGTAATAGGGGGCGAAGCGGTCCTGGTCTGCGTAGAGCACCGACTCGCCCGCCACCTGCTTCTGGAAGGCACTGAGTTCCTGGACCTTCCCGGGCGGTGGTACCGACGCGTCGCGCAGGACGAGCAGGCTCGAGGCCGAGGCCAGGACCACGAAAACCACCGCGAACGAGGCCCAGCCGAGACCGGTCGCCCGCCCGGGCCGGGGCGGCCCGCTGAGCAGGGCGGTGAGCACCACGACCATGACGATCGGAGAGCCGATCACCAGCGCCTTGGCCAGGGAGTAGTCCCCAACCCAGGGGAGCGAGACCAGATAGAAGGCGATGAGCGCCAGCAACGCGATGGGATAGATCGAGCGTGGCCGGCGGAACCACCACCACATCGCGAGCAGCGCCGCGCCGACTCCGATCGCACCCATCAGGCCGGGCAGCGGCGTCGACATCGCCCCGTCGAGGCGATAGTCGGAGGTGAGCCAGACGCCGAAGGCCTCAACCGCGGAAACCGGGCCGAAGGCGTCGCTGGTCGCGACCTCGGCGAAGGCGTCACCAAAGCCGAAGGGTCCGAGGAAAGCGAGCACGAGCAGCAGCGCTACGGTCAGAGCAGAGGCGGCCGCCACCGCCGGGCGACGCAGGAAGGCCAGTACCGAAGCCGGACTCAGCTTCGAGCGCAATGCCGGGTCGGATATCAGCCAGGCGATAGTGACCGCGGCCGGGAAAGCGAGGCCGGGAAAGCTGTAGGTAAAGACGATGCCGGCCAGCAGCACCAGCAGCGGAGCTGTCAGCTTGAGGCGCTCACGACCCGTAGCCGGCAGGGGAAGGACTGAAGGAATCGCGATCGTGAAAGCAAGGAGCAGCATCGCCGTTGCGATCTCCTTGAACGCGGCCTGGGCGAAGTAGGAAGCCATCAGATACGGGCTCGCGACCAGCACCGCCGCCAAGGCGCGCCGGCCCGCGTCGAGCCGGTCGAGCGCATACCAGGCGGTCATTGCGGTCAGTGCCGGAATCGCCACCACCAGCCCGATGAACGCCGTACCAAGCCCGACGCCCGGCACGTAGCTGAGCGAAGTAGCCAGCCCGTGGGGCCCGAGCGGATAGCCCGGGCTCGGCTCGGTGCCGAAGCCGCTGCGCAGCGATTCGGCCCAGGCCAGGTGGAGTCCCAGGTCGTTGTTGTAGCCCATGCCGAGCAGTCCCCAGCGCCCGGAGACGATGAACGGCACGGCGGTCAGAAGCACGGTGACCGCGACCGCCGCCCAGAACCACGGGGAGCCGGGAAGTTTTCTGTCCTCGGGCCTTCTCAGCCAGTAGACCGAGACCAGGAAGATCCCGACCAGGCCCAGGACCAGCACCGCTCCGTTGCCCGGAAAGCGGGCGAGCAGTCCTTCGACCGCAACCACCGCGGCGAAGCCGACCGCCGGTTCGATTCCGATCCACTCACGACGGCCGCAGACGGCCACGATCGCCCGACCGGCGAGGATCGAAAGCGCCACCACCAGGGCGGCGGCCA
>JBBRVF010000126.1:0-5117 GCA_038247145.1 Solirubrobacterales bacterium
ACCGCGACCGCGAGCTCGCATTTCCGCTCGGGGCCGTCGTGGTCACAGCAGCTCTGGTCAGCCTGGCGCCGCTCGCCGTGCTCGACGAACGTGGCGGGCTTGACCTGCTCGACCCCGACCTCCGCCAGTGGATCGTCTATCTCGTCGGCGTAGCCTTTCTCGGCCTGCTTGACGACTCCCTGGGGACGGGTTCGAGGGAGGACACCCCGCGCGGGTGGCGCGGCCACGCATCGGCCGTGCTGCGCGGCGAACTTTCGACCGGCGCGGTCAAGGCGGTCGGTGCGCTCGCCCTCGCCGCCTATGTGGTCACCGGCACGGGAAACGAGTGGCTCGGCTACCTGACCGACATCGCGCTGCTGATCCTGGTCACCAATGCCTTCAACCTGCTCGACCTGCGCGGCGGCAGGGTGGAGAAAGCCCTCGTCCTGGCCGTCGTGGCTTTCTGCCTGGCCGGTTGGACTCTGGCTCCGATTGAATTGCTGGGCGTCTTCATCGGACCGTTCCTGGTCGGAGCCTGGTTCACGCTCGGCGAGCGGGCCATGCTGGGGGACACCGGATCGAACCTCGCCGGTGCGATCGTCGGAGTTATGCTCTTGACAGAACTCGGCGAAACCGGCAGGCTGATCGCATTGGCAATCGTTCTGGTCATAACCGCCTACGGAGAGTTCCGTTCGATCTCGAAAACGATCGAAAGGATTCCGCCTCTCCGGTTTATAGACTCCCTCGGGAGAGCTAAGTGAACAACCAGGACCCGTCAGAAACCCGCTTCATTTTCGTCACTGGCGGGGTCCTCTCGGCTCTCGGCAAAGGTATCGCCTCCGCTTCTATCGGCCGTCTGCTGGTCTCCCGTGGCTACCGCGTGCAGATCCAGAAGTTCGACCCTTACCTGAATGTGGACCCGGGGACGATGAGTCCTTTCCAGCACGGCGAGGTCTTCGTCACCGAAGACGGCGCCGAAACCGACCTCGACCTCGGCCACTACGAGCGCTTCACCGACGAGAACACCTCCCGGGCCTCCAACGTCACCGCCGGCTCGGTCTATAACTCGGTGATCCGGCGCGAACGTCGCGGCGACTACCTCGGCGGCACCGTCCAGGTCATTCCCCACATCACCGACGAGATCAAGAACCGCATCCTGATCGTCGCCGAGACCAAAGCGGTGGATTTCGTGATCACCGAGATCGGCGGCACGGTGGGCGACATCGAGTCACTACCATTCCTCGAGGCGATCCGCCAGCTTTACACCGAACTTACTCCGCGGCGGGCGATGTTCATCCACCTGACCCTCGTCCCGTACATCAGCCACGCCGGGGAGATGAAGACCAAGCCGACCCAGCACTCGGTCAACGAGCTGCGCCGGATCGGCATCCAGCCCCATGCGCTGATCTGCCGTTCGGTGACCGGGCTCGACCGCAGCATCCGCGAGAAGATCGCCCACTTCGCCAGCCTCCCGGTCGATGCGGTGATCTCCGGCCAGGACGTGGACAACGTCTACAAGATCCCGCTGATGTACCGGGCCGAAGGGGCCGACGACTTCATCCTCGACCACTTCCGGATCGACGATGCGCCGGTTCCGGACCTGAAGGAGTGGGAGGAGATGCTGAGGATGGCCGATCGCGCCACCGGCATCGTGAAGATCGGCCTGGTCGGAAAGTACGTGCAGCTGGCCGACTCCTACAAGTCGGTGATCGAAGCGCTGGAGCATGGCGGAATCCACAACGGGGTGAAGGTGGACGTCTCGCTGATCGACTCGGATGAGTTCGATCCGGCCGAGCTCGAGGGCATGGACGGGATCCTGATTCCGGGCGGCTTCGGGGAACGCGGCGTCGAAGGCAAAGTCGCGGCCGCCCGATACGCTCGCGAGAACGGCGTGCCTTACCTCGGCATCTGCCTCGGCATGCAGATTGCGGTGATCGAATTTGCCCGCTCCGTGGCCGATATGGACGGCGCCAACTCATCCGAATTCGACCCCGAGACCCCTCACCCCGTGGTCGACCTCCTGCCGGAGCAGAAAGAGGTCTCCGACATGGGCGGAACGATGAGGCTCGGCGCCGATCCGGTCAAGGTCCACGAAGACACAAGGCTCAGGGAGATCTTCGGCGAAGCGGTCATCTACAAGCGCCACCGTCACCGCTATGAGGTCAACAACCTCCTGCGAACCCGGCTTGAGGATCGCGGCCTGGTCTGCAGCGGTACTTCACCCGACGAGCGCCTGGTCGAGGTCGTCGAGTTGCCGGATCACCCCTTCTACGTGGCTTCGCAGTTCCATCCCGAGTTCAACTCGAGGCCCAACCGCCCCGAACCGCTATTCCGCGAGTTCGTCAAGGCCGCCGCCGAGCGGGCCGCGGCTCAGGGTGAGAGAGGCACGGACGAGGTCGAGGAAAGCGTCACGACTTGATTGCTTTTTTCTGGCCGGCTCTGGCACTGGTCCTGACCGGAATCCACCTGTTGCGTCACCGCGACGAACAGCGGACACGGGCCCAGACTGCCGGAGTCTTCCTCCGTTACTGGCTCGGATACGCGATCGGCCTGGCTTCGATATTCGGCGCGATGTTTCACATATTCGACGGCGAGCAGGTGGCGAAGGAAATCTGCTTCACCCGGGGAGACGGCGGTTTCCAGTTCGAGAACGCAATGGGCGACCTCTCGATCGGCGTCGCCGGAATCCTCTGCCTTTTCATCCGGGATCCGCGCTTCTGGCTTGCGGTGATCATCGTGACCACGATTCAGTACTGGGGCGACGCCTATGGCCACTTCTACCAGATGATCGAGAACGACAATCACTGCACCGACAACACGGGCCCGGTGCTCTGGATGGACATCATCGGACCGCTCGTCGCGATTGGCCTCTACGTGCTGATGCGCCGCGGCGGCGAAGCCGAACCCGGCTGAGGGGTCCCGGATGAGCCGCTTCGCCCGGCTGTGTGAGATCGCCAGCCCCACCGGTGAGGAAGCCGCCGTGGCCGGCATGGTCAGGGCCGAGCTGGAGGGTTTTGGTCTGGTGGTCGAAGAAGACGACGCTGCGGCGGCGGCCGGGGCGGAGTGCGGCAACCTGCTGGCCCGGATCCCCGGCGAAGAGCCCGGATTCGTCATGTTCTGCGCCCACCTCGACACCGTGCCCCATAACGCTCCGATCGAGGTCGTGCTGGAAGACGAGGTTTACCGCAGCGCCGGCGAGACCATCCTCGGGGCCGACAACAAGGCGGCGGTGGCCGTTCTGGTCGAGCTCGCCTGCCGTTACCGCGAGACACCGCCCCCGGTCGGTATCGAGCTGCTGTTCACGGTCGCCGAGGAGCAGGGCCTGAGGGGAGCGGCCGCCTTCGACCTCTCGAAGCTGCGTTCCGGGATGGCCTTCGTCTTCGATCACGCGACCGACATCGGCGAGGTGATCACCGCTGCACCCAGCCTCCACCGGATCGAGGCTCGATTCAGGGGCGTCGAGGCGCATGCCGGCCTGGTCCCCGAGGACGGGCGCTCGGCGATCGCCGCCGCAGCATCCGCAATCGCCGAGATGGACCTCGGCAGGGTCGACGATCAGACCACCGCCAACGTCGGGCTTATCGAGGGCGGAACATCCGGCAACGTGATCCCCGGCAACTGCCGGGTTTCGGGGGAGGCCCGCTCGCTCGACCCCGACCGCGCGGTCGAGGTGATCATGGCGATGAGCGATTCGATGCTCTGGGCGGCATCGGAGCACGGCTGCGAGGTCGACCTGAAGACCGAAGAAGTGTTCACGGCCTACCGGATCCCGGACGACTCGGCCGCCCTGGCCGTCGGCGAAGCTGCCCTGATCGAACGCGGCCACAGTCCCGTCAGGATTCCGACCGGCGGCGGAAGCGACGCCAACGCCTTCATCCTGAACGGTTTCGATGCACTGCTCCTGGCCAACGGCACCTATAGCAACCACACCGATGACGAGTACGTACCGAGGGCGAACCTGGCTGAAATGCTCGAGGTCTGCGAAGCCATTCTCCGGCAGGCGGGGGCACGATGCTGAAGCTCCGACGCGGGATCGTGGTCGCCCTCGGACCGCTCGAGGTGCGGGTCGGCGAAGAGACGCGACCGGGCTGGGCGGACGGGCAACTGGTCGGCCCCTGCGAAATCGGCGACGAGGTGGTGGTCAACGTCGAAGCCCTCGACCTCGGACTCGGATCAGGCGGATTCGACATCGTGCTGGTCAACCTGACCCGCGGACTCAATGGCGGCGGTGCCGAGGGAGAGCACGTTATGAAAATGAATTACAGCCCGCTTCAGCATCCGGTCGCCACGATCGAGCGCGAAGTCGGTGACCAGGAACCTCGGGACGAAGCCGCCGGAGCGCTTCCCCTGCTGGCGATCGGCCTCCACGGTCATCTGGCCCCGGCGGCCTGGGCCTGTGCCTCAAAAGCGGCGGCCGAGGGCCGCAAGAGGCCTTCGATCGGTTTTGTCCAGACCGGGGGAGGGGCACTGCCGGGAACTCTCTCGAGGGATGTACGAAGCCTGCTTGAGGCAGGCCTGCTCGTCGACCACGTAACGGCCGGCCCCGCCTACGGAGGTCGCCACGAAGCGATCACCCTGGTCGGAGCCATCGATGCCGCCGGCTCGCTCGGTTGGGACGGCATCATCGCCGGGCCCGGTCCCGGCATCCTCGGCTCGGCCACTACCTACGGGCACGGCGGCATGGCGGCGCTCGACGTCGCTCACGCCGGTCTTTCGCTCGGCGCACCGGTGGTTCTTTCACCGAGACTCTCCAGCGGAGATCCGCGGCCGCGTCACCGCGGCCTCAGCCACCACTCGCGCACGGTGATGCGGCTGGTGCTGGCCGGGATCGACGTTCCCCTTCCCGAAGGATTGGGGGATCTCGCGGACGTCGTCGAAGAAGAGGGCCGGGGCCGCCACCGGATTTCGAAGGAGCCGGTCGACCTGGACGGCTATCTCGAAGCCGGCCTGCCGACCCGGACCATGGGCCGCGATCTGAGCCAGGATCCGGAATTCTTTGCCGGCCCGCTCGCTGCCGGCTCGCGCCTCACCTCGCTGACCCTGGCGCCCGACGGCTGTGCCTACGGCATCACCGGGCGCGACGGCCAGTGCCAACTGCTGCGTTTCGACCCGCGCCACGATAGCTTTGAGTTGGGTGA
>JBBRVF010000127.1:0-5054 GCA_038247145.1 Solirubrobacterales bacterium
AGCGCTTCGAACGTTTCCACGATGGCACTCATCCATCGCCAGGACCGATTTGCCGAGCAACTATCCCCGCCGGATGCTGAGGCGCGTGCCCGTACTCAGGCACCGGGCGAGTGAGTCTCGATCCCAGAGGCTTGGGCCGCGCCTACGAGGCGACGGTCGTAACAAACCATCGAATCCAGGTCAGACTCGATTTCGAGGGCGGTTGCCAGGTGAATCGCATCAATGGTCCGCAGCTCGACCGGCCTTAGACCGGATGCCCTTTCCCTGACGGTACGAGAAAGCGGAAGGAGCACGGTCCGGCTGAGCAGAGCCATACATTCGGCGTCAAGAGTCGCGGAGTGTCGCCGAGCACCTCGAAGCAGTCCCACGGCTGCGACTTCACTCGCGACGATCTGGACTGATCGATCGACCAGATGTTGTTTGAGAGCAGGGCTCTCGTCCTCGACCAGAACCAGCTTCAGTAGTGCCGAGGTGTCGAAATAGGACGGAACTTTCATCACTGGATCGAGTCCTCACGCATTTCGTCGAGGTATCTGGTCAGCGGATGAGGGTCATCGGGGTCGGGTTGATCGAGATCCTGGCGGCCGAGCAGGTATTCCGTGATGTCACCACGAGGCGGTTCGGCTCCGGTGCGTTCGAGAATTCGCTGCACTGGATCGTCGCCAGAGCCGTCGGTCAACTGACGTGCGCCACGCAGTGCGAGCTCGCGTACAAGCCCCGCTCTGCTCAGGCCGGGAAAAGCCAGCGCGGCGCGGCGAAGGGCGGCCGACAGGTCCGGATCCTCGGTAACCGCGATTCGACGGAGTTTGGTCGGCATTCGCCTAGTGTACCACCACGGTGAGACACTATCATCCAATGCGCGATAATGTCGGTTATGTAAAGTCAGAACTGGGAGCACGGCTTAGGGACTTGATGAGTGGAGCGACACCTATGTGGCCAGCAATACGACAGGTTTCTGACTCACTTCGGCGACAGGTTCTGGCCAAAGAATACGGACAGGGCTCTCGCCCGAACCGTCGGGTGTAAATTTGCGGGTATCGCTCCCAGATACCCGCAGCAGGCCAACTGGCAAAGCATCCCCGCCACCGGCGAATACTGGAAGGCCCTAGGCCTCTTCCTCATCTATGGTGCAGCCTTCGCTCTGAGCACGGTCGGCACCCGGGTAACCGATGGAATCGACCCGCCGACCTGGATCACGGTCATTCTTGCTGTCGTATCTATCGGGGTCCCGTTCGTCGTGCTCATCTGGGGCGCCATTCTGACCAGTCGCCAGATATGCCAGAAGACCGGCTATCCGTCCTCGCCCGAAGGACTGATCCTGATGCTTTTCGCGACCTGCATTGCCGCCGCCCTGATCAGTCTGCCCTTCGCGATCACCGCGTGGGCCTTCCTGGTTATCAGCCTGCCCCTTGTCGTCTGGATCTACCTAGCGATCCTTCAGCGCCGCCTGGCCCCACCCTCCGAGGCAACCGAGCAAGACCGCCACGTCCAATCTGTCTGAACCCTGACCGAGCCTTCTCTGCGGTCGGGGCGCGACGCGCCGGTTCATCTTTACCGTTATCGCCGAAAGTCCCTGACCCTGGCTCGAAGAATCGTCGCCTGATCGCGCCTGTTCAGACCGAGCTTTCCTCTAGGTTCAGGCCTTGTCGGACTCGAGATCGGCGATCGACTTGGCTATTCGACGGGTTCTGGTCTCGGGCTTCTTTGCGTCCACGATCGCTTTGACCAGCCACTTCTTCTTGCTGGGAGACAGTTCATCGAACGACTTGGCGGCGGAGCTTGAGGTGGCCAGGGCTTTGGCCAGATCGTCGGGAACCTCGACAGTCCGAGGTTCATTGTCAATCTCGAGTATCACGGCTACTTCATCGCCGCCGGCCAGACCGGATTTCTCTCGGTGCTCGGCGCTCAGTGGGATCATGAAGGCTCCAGACACCTTGCCGACAGTGCTCCGGTATGTATAGCTGCCGAGGGTGACCTTGACCGCCGGCCTCTTTCCTGCCTCGAGCTGGTTGAGAACGGTCTCAGGCACGATGATGCCCGTGTTATTGCCTGTAGCGTGAATCGTGGTCATGAATTCCGGCATGTCAAGCCTCCGCGAGAACTAAATTAAGTATAGGAGACCGGTTGATCGCCCAGAACTCTTCGCTCTTGGCTTTGCGAATTCGAGGGAATATCGTCGGACTGTCCGTTTCGCCACTCGTCGTTCGTCTTCAAGAAGACAACACACAGAACGGAGGAATCCATGAAGTACATGCTGTTGATTCACCAGGGTACGACGCCCACACCACGCGACACTGCGGAGTGGAACAAGCTCTCGGCCGAGGAACAGGCCGCCGTCTATGCCGATTATCAAGCGATCAACGAGACTCCCGGCGTCGAGCACGGGCTACAGCTCGAGCCGCCGGAGATGGCAACCACGGTCCGGGTCGAGAATGGTGAGACGCTGACCACCGACGGACCCTTTGCCACGGTAAAAGAAGCGCTGGGCGGTTGGTTGATGTTCGAGGCGGACGATCTGGACGCTGCGATCAAACTGGCGTCCAAGGTTCCGGCGGCCCGCCTCG
Source organism: Solirubrobacterales bacterium (assembly GCA_038247145.1). GTDB lineage: Bacteria > Actinomycetota > Thermoleophilia > Solirubrobacterales > 70-9 > 67-14. The sequence continues at coordinate 2,565 of JBBRVF010000127.1, forward strand.
GCGGCGCCGTAGAGGTTCGCCCGGTCACCGAGTGACCTACTCGGTCGAGCAAGCGTTTCGTGACGAATGGGGCCGCGTCCTCGCCTACCTGGTCGGTGCCCTCGGTGATTTTGATCTCGCCGAGGACGCCGCCCAGGAGGCATTCGCAATCGCCGCGGAGCGCTGGCGGCACGAAGGTGTGCCGACCAGCCCGCGAGCGTGGTTGATCCGCACAGCACGCAACCGCGCGATCGACCGGCTCAGGCGTCGGCGCACTCTGCAAAAGCTGCTGCCGCTGCTCGATCGACCCGAAACGGCGGAGGATGAACTCGACGAGGCGATGATCCCCGATGAGCGACTTGAACTTCTGTTCACCTGCTGCCACCCTGCGCTCGACCTCGATAACCAAGTCGCTCTCACGCTACGGACGCTCGGGGGTCTCGGCACCGACGAGCTCGCCGCGGCCTTCCTTGTGCCGACCGAAACCATGTCGAAACGCCTCTCCCGTGCCAAGCGGAAGATCAAGGTGGCGGGGATACCCTTCAGCGTTCCGTCTGCACCGCAGCTCCCGGAGCGACTCACGGCGGTACTCGGCGTCATCTACCTGATCTTCAACGAGGGCTATACGACGTTTGGCGAGCTTGCCGGCGAGGCGATCAGGCTCGGTCGCTTGCTCGGGGAGCTAATGCCCGATGAGCCGGAAGTCCACGAGCTTACGGCCCTGATGCTGATTAACAACGCGAGGCGCGACGCCCGCTTCGTTGACGGTGAGCTCGTCCTGCTCGCCAAACAGGACCGAAGGCTTTGGGACGAGGGGCAGATCGCTGAGGGACGGTGTCTACTGGAGCGTTCGCTCGCACTGGGCGGACGCGGGGCCTATTCGCTTCAGGCAGCGATCGCTGACCTTCACACGACGGAGCCGCGCGACTGGCCGCAGATCGCGGCGCTCTATGCCGAACTCAGCCGGCTGACCGGATCACCGGTCGTCGAGCTGAATCGAGCGGCGGCAATAGCGGAGTGCGGCGACCCAGAGACTGCCTTGGCAATCGTGGAGGGGCTTGAACTCGAAAACTACGCCTATCAGCACTCGACCCGCGCAGAGCTTCTTTGCCGCCTCGATCGCGTTGAAGAGGCGCGGATCGCCTACCGGGCAGCGCTTGAGCTGCTTCGCAGCCCCGCAGAGCGGCGCTTCATCAAGAGTCGTCTGGAGGCGATCGGAGAATGACTCGCGTGAGACTACGTGCGGCGAATCTCGACGACGTAGGGCGGATCAGCGAGATCGTCGAGGTCGCCTACTCCCCCTGGGTCGATCGAATCGGCATCCGGCCGCGGCCAATGGACGACGACTACGCCGAGGTCGTCGCGCGCGGCAGCGCGACCGTGGCCGAGCGCGAGGGCAAAGTGCTCGGGGTCCTCGTCACGAGAGCCGACGCTGAGGGGAACCACCTTGTCGACAACCTGGCCGTCGAACCGTGCTCACAGGGAGCGGGAGTCGGGAGATCGCTTCTCGCGCTGGCGGAGGATTCGGCTCGCGTCGCGGGCGCGGACTCGATCTACCTCTTCACACACGAGAGGATGATCGAGAACATCGGCTGGTACTTCTCGCTCGGCTACGCGGAGTTTGAACGGCGTCCGATTCCAGAGGGCTCGCTCGTCTATATGAGAAAGCCACTAACTGAAGCCCGCCCTATCTCAAAGAAGGAGTCTTAGCCAATGGCAGCACTAACCCGTTGGGTCCTCGCGCACAAGTGGACCGTAGTGATCACTTAGATCGCTCTGGCATTCGGTGGAATGGCTGCCGCCGGCCCCGCGTCAGAGGCCCTTGAGAACGAACTCTCGGTTCCCGGCAAGGAGAGCTGGGAAGCCAATGTCGAGATTGCCGAGCTTTACAAGGGGACCGGCGGTGACACCTCCCCCTGGTTTCAGTCGCAACCTTGCCAGAAGGCGAGTCGTTCGACTCCCCGGCTGTGCAGGTCGATGGAGTGCCGAAAATTGGACCCAACCGTAGAGTTTTGGCCGGGTCAAGTTGGTCCAGGCAAACGACAGTGTTTAGACACTTCTGGCGACAAGAATCTGGCCCGTTCACACTGGACCTGTCCGAACCGAGTGTCAACGGCAAAGGCGTCGGGCGGCAACTCGATACACCTCAAGAGAATCCCTCTCGCCGGCCCAGATCACCTGGACTCGCTGAATCTCCTTTTCTGACGGCAAGAGCCGGTAGACGATTCGATAAGGCGGCGGGTGCTCGATCACCTTCTCATCGAAGTCGATCACGTAAAGGCTCCGGGCGTCAGACGAATCACCTGTTGCGGTACTGGCCTCAAGTGGTTTACCGAAACGCGGTTGCTTACGAAGGTGATCCAGCAGATCCCAGGCAACGCCTCGGTCGGGTGTCAAGGGCCATCGGTTTCTCCCCAGCGGCGGCCATCAAGGCTCCCCACTGACGGCCACGTGTTCTCTCCACCCGTGGCCATGGTTTCTCCCCGCTTGAGCTCGTGGTCGGATCAGCGA
>JBBRVF010000128.1:0-5010 GCA_038247145.1 Solirubrobacterales bacterium
ATCGGCGAAGAGTCGGTGCACGGCTCGGTCGGCATCCTCGAGCGCCTGGACGAAATCGTCCCGGAGAACCCGCTCTACCCGGACGCGATTGCCACCCAGGTGAGCGAAGCCGAGCGCTGGGCGGACGAGGTTTTCCAGGAGCTGGCCCGGAGGCTGCCTTTCGAGGTCCTCCACTTCCGGCCCGGGGCCATGGGTACTTTCGCCGGAGGGGAGGAGCTCGACCCGGCCGGCACCGATTTCGCGATGAAATACATCCGCGCAGCCTGGAAGGTGCTGGACCTCTCGGCCGGTCAGGCAATCTCCGACCTGGCCGAGCTTCCGGCCGCGATCGCCCGGATCGAAGGCTTCGCCGAGGACGGTCTGATCGACTGCAAATCGGCGACTGCCGCCGACCTTCAGATCGCCTCTTCGGCCCGGTTGCTGCTGACCATCCGCGATCTCGATCCGATGCTGGAAGGCAGCGCCGCCGATCGGCTCGGCCGTCGGTACTTCCCCGACTACCCGGGCAACGTTCCGGCTGGAGCCTTTCCGGAGCCCTGGCTGCCTGTCTGAGCCGACCCGGCCGCTGTCGAGGCCGCCTCAGGGTCACCGGTTGGCTGCGAGGACGAACGGGGCTCCAGCCGGATCACCACCGACTTCGAGGCCGGGGTATTGCTCCTCTCGGCAACCGAGTCGAGCGGTACAAGGCTGTTGGTTTCCGGGTAGTAGGCCGCGACACAACCCCGGGCGGTCGGGTAATCGACCAGCCGGAAGCGCTCGGCCCTGCGTTCGCTGCCGTCGGTCCACTCGCTGATCAGATCGACCGTATCGCCGGCCCGGAAGCCGAGTTCTTCGAGGTCCTCCGGGTGGATCAGCAGTACCCGACGGCCCCCCTTGACCCCGCGGTAGCGGTCGTTCAGCCCGTAGATCGTCGTGTTGTACTGGTCATGGGATCGCATCGTCTGGAGCAGCAGCCGGCCGTCCGGGACTTTCAGTACATCCAGCCGGTTGGCCGTAAAGTGGGCCTTGCCGTTGGCGGTCTGGAAGGTGCGGCTGTCGCGCGGGGCATGCGGCAGCACGAAGCCGCCCGGTTCGCGGGCACGGCGGTTGAAGTCGTCAAAGCCCGGGATGACCTTTTCGATCCGCTGCCGGATCAGGTCGTAATCTCCGGCGAATTCGCCCCAGGGGATCGCGGTCCAGTCGCCAGAGCCTGCGTCCAGATCGCGCTCGCCCGGAGCCCGCTCACCCAGGGTTCGCTCGGCCAGCTCGCAGACGATCGCGACTTCGCTCTTCAGCGATGAAGAGGCGGGCTCGAGCCGCCCGCGCGATCCGTGGACGCAGCTCATCGAGTCCTCGACCGTGACCATCTGTTCGGTTCCACCGGTGAGGTCGCACTCGCTGCGTCCCAGGGTCGGCAGGATCAGCGCTTCGCGGCCGGTCACCAGGTGCGAGCGGTTCAGCTTGGTCGAAACCTGCACCGTCAAATCGGTCCGCTCAAGCGCTCGCTCTGTCAGATCGGTGTCGGGAGTGGCCGAAGCGAAATTGCCACCCATCGCGAAGAACACCTTGACCCGCCCCTCGTCCATCGCCCGGATCGCGTCGACCACGTCGAGTCCCGGCTCGCGCGGCGGATCGAAAACGAACTCGGCGGCCAGAGAGTCGAGCAGCGCAGCCCCCGGCTTTTCGTAGATCCCCATGGTGCGATCGCCCTGGACGTTGCTGTGTCCTCTGACCGGGCAGACCCCGGCCCCTGGGCGCCCGATGTGGCCACCGAGCATCAGGCAGTTGACGATCTCGCGAATCGTCGCGACCGAGTTCTTGTGCTGGGTGAGGCCCATCGCCCAGCAGGCGATCACCGAGTCGGCATCCATGATCATCTGCGCTGCCTCTTCGATCTGCTCCGGAGGCAGGCCGGTCGCCCGGTCGACCTCATCGGGGTCGAGTCCGGCCAGGTGGGCGCGCAGGTCGTCGAGACCGTCGGTGCTCGCTTCGATGAACTCGGAGTCGATGAATTCGGCCGCTGCGGGACCGCCCGGCGTTCGCTCGGCTTGATCGAGTATCAGCCGGTTGATTGCCTGAAACAGGGCCAGGTCCCCGTTTATCCTGACCTGCAGAAAGAGGTCGGTCAGCTCGGTCCCGCGGCCGATTACGCCGGATACGCGCTGGGGGTTTCGGAAGCGCTTCATTCCGGCCTCCGGCAGCGGATTGATCGTGATGATGCGGGCGCCGTTTCGCTTGGCTTGCTCGAGCGCGCTCAGCATGCGGGGGTGGTTGGTGCCCGGGTTCTGGCCGACGATCAGCAGCAGGTCGGCATTGGTGATGTCATCGAGCGAAACGCTGCCCTTGCCGGTTCCCATCGTCTCGCTCAGGGCGCATCCGCTCGACTCGTGGCACATGTTCGAGCAGTCGGGTAGGTTGTTGGTGCCGAAGGCCCTGGCGAACAGCTGGTAAGCGAAAGCCGCTTCGTTACTGGTCCGCCCCGATGTATAGAAAACCGCTTCGTCCGGGTTCGCGAGGCCGTTCAGCCGGTCGGCGATCAACCCGAAGGCCTCCTCCCAGCCGATCGGCCGGTAGTGAGAGTCCCCCGCGGCCAGGTGCATCGGCTCGGTCAGCCTGCCCTGGCGGCCGAGCCAGTGGGCGGACTTGCCGGCCAGCTCTGCGACCGAATTTCGGGCGAAGAACTCCGGCGTCGCCCGAACCTTTGTCGCCTCTTCGGCGACCGCCTTGGCACCGTTCTCGCAGAACTCGGCCCGGTGGGGCTTGTCCGATTCCGGCCAGGCGCAGCCCGGGCAGTCGAATCCGTCGGGCTGGTTGACCCGAAACAGACCGGGAAGAGTCCGCGACAGGCCGGCCCGGGTGGCGAACTTCAGCGACGAGAGCACGCCCGTAACCCCGGCGGACTTGCCCTTGGGCGAACCGATCCGGGGCTCGTCGTCAGAGCCGTCGTGCTTTTCGGCGCGATCGCTCATCCACCGAGGATATCCCCCGGTGGAATCCCGCTCAGCCCCGGAGGAACCTGCGGATTCTGACGGCGCCCTTCGAGTCGGGGTTGTAGGCGGAATAGACGTGGCCGGCGTTTCGCCAGAGAAACAGCCTCGAGTCGGGGAACAGGGCCGCGGTCGCCCGCCCTTCGGCCGGAGAAGTCACGTTGTCGAGCTCTCCGGCGATCACCAGTACCGGGACGTCCGGCGGCGGTGCGGAAGCGGTGGCCGGGGGTTCGTAGTACTGGTCGGGAACCGGCGCCCGCAGGCACTCCAGGTACAGATCGCCGCTGAGCGCGATTTCGCGGGGCGTGAACGGCTTGAAGGCATCGCGCCGGTGGCTCCGGATCGAATCGTCGAGCTCACTTACGCGATCCGACAGCGACGAGGACTTGTTCCAGATCATCGGATAGTCGTTGCAGCTGACCGTCAACTCCATTCCGAAGGAGTAGTTCTGCGGGTTGCCCGAGCCCGAAACCCCCGGAGTGGTCACCTTCTTATAGGTGTCACGATCGCCGCGGAGGTAGTCCTGGATCATCTTATTCAGGCGTGAATAGCTGCCCGGAGGCGAATTTCCCGCCACTTTGAGCACGTTGAGGAACGGCCCCGGGTTCACCTGATTTCGACGCAGAATGCGGACGAAGCGTTTCAGCCGTTTGGCCGCGTTCCCCCTACAGCTCGCGCTGCGATCGCAGACCTTCTTCAGGGAGCGGATGCCGGTCCGCCAGACGCTCGGGTACCAGGCGCTTTCGCCCCTGACCGGGTAGGCGCTGTCCAGCACCATGCGGCTGACGGCGTCCGGGTGGCGGAAGGCATAGGACTGGGCGAGGAAGGTCCCGTACGAGTCGCCGTAAACCTGGACCTTGCCGTAGCCGAGAGCTACGCGGATGTCGTTGACGTCGTCGGCGATCGCTGCGGTCCGGTACGAGCCGAACCTCGGACCGAGCTGGGCGGCGCATTCGGCCAGTCCGATCGCATTGGGGGCGAGGCCGGTCTGCAGATCGGGGCAGTCGATCGCCTTGGTGCCTCCGGAACCCCGGGCATCGACCAGCAGGAGGTCACGATGCTTCAGCTTCCTTCCGAAGGTATTTGCGTAGATCCGCGCGCTGCCGATCGATCCGTATCCGGGGCCTCCTTCCATGCCGACGATGGCTCCGCGGGAAGGTGTGCTGCGATCACGCGCCGGCAGTACCGCGAACGAAACCGAGAGGCTGCCGAGCGAGGGGTTGGTGCGCTCCCAGGGAAGCCTGATCGAGCCGCAGCGCAGTCGGGACGGCATCTTCGGGCGGTTCCGGCACGGCTTCAGGTCGCTCAGTTCGACGCTGTCCGCGACGACCGATGCCGACACGGTCGCCCGGGGTTCTACAGGGGCCGATCCGATCGCGAGCAGCACCGGCAGTGTGAGCAGAACAACAAATACCTTGAGCCTCGAGCCCCGGACAGCCATGAAGCGAGTGTAGCCGCGGCTGCCTTCGCCGTCAGCAATCGCTGGCAGAGCGAGGCTTGTCATCTAGAGTCGGCTCCGATGAAAGACAGCGCGAGCAGCGACAGCGCAGAAGCACGGATGATCGCCCCGGTTGAGCGCGATGGAGGTATCCGGGATGAAGTCGCGATCGAGGAGCCGCTGGAGATCCGCGTCGACGGACGCCCGCTGGCGGTGACCATGCGCACCCCCGGCCACGACGAAGAACTTGCCCTCGGCTTCCTCTTCGGCGAGGGGCTTATCGACTCACCGCGAGCCGCCGGACCAACTGCGGACTTCGCCTCGAACGTGATCGAGGTCGCCGGACCGCTCCTGCGAGATCCGGCAGCGCGCAACTTCTATACGACCTCGTCCTGCGGGGTCTGCGGCCGCGGAGCACTCGAGGAGGTCGAAGTCACCGCACCGCCCGCAGCCCCGGGTCCTGTTGTGGCACGGCATCTGCTCGCGGTCCTGCCCGACCTGATCGAGCAGCCGGCCTTCGAGCGCACCGGCGGCCTGCATGCCACCGGCCTTTTCGGTGCCGACGGCTCGCTGCTCATGGTCGCTGAAGACGTCGGCCGGCACAAC
>JBBRVF010000129.1:0-4988 GCA_038247145.1 Solirubrobacterales bacterium
CGAGCGAGCGGTTCGGCGACGTGATGTCCGGCCGCGGGCGCCTGCGCCCGTGGCCATTCTCCCCTGACACCTTCCGCCCTCAGTCATCGGCTCTCATCGATCGGCCAGCTGTCCAGCTGCCGGGTGAAGTCGGGCGGGTTGAAGATAACGGCGATCGTTGCGTCTTCCTCGCCGCGATTTTGGACCTCGACCAGGTCTCCGATCGGGATCGTGACGACTTCGCCGGGGCCGACTTCGATCTCCCGCTGCTCGTTCACGTCGATCATCACCAGCGGCCGATCGAGCGGCAAGACCATGGCCGCGGAGCTGCCGTGGTCGTGTTCGGGCATGCCACCTCCGGCCGGGATGACCACATGGGCGACGCCCATCGGCCAGTCGTCTTCGGTGCCGACCAGAACCTCGGCTCCGGGCCCCCCGGGGAATGGCGCCCTGACCCGCTTTCTTTCGCCTGCTCTGAAACTTCGAAGACCCATCGCGACCTCAGTCTTTATTTACACTTGTTGTGTGAATAATACTACCGGCTCGCTGAGCGGGCGTTCGGGTCCGCTACATGGGCGGTCCGCCACTTGCCCGAGAGGTGGTTGGCCGGCGGGACGTCAGTGGCCCGAAGGCCGGTCGGCGATCAGGTCGAGGGCATGGGGCAAGATCGGCAGCAGGACCGCCGCCGACTGCTCGACGCCTCTGGGGCTTCCGGGCAGGTTGACGATCAGGCAGCCGCCGCGAATGCCCGCAACCCCGCGGGAAAGCGCCCAGTGGCTGGTGTGGCGGGCGGCCTCCTGGCGGATCGCCTCGGCGATCCCGGGAGCGGGGCGATCGATCACCTCGGCGGTGGCCTCCGGGGTCTCATCGGAAGGCGAGAAGCCGGTCCCGCCGGTGGTCAGGATCAGGTCGACTGCTTCATCGTCAGCCCAGTGGATCAGGCGCTCACGGAGCAGCACGCGATCGTCAGGCAGCAACTCCCGTCCGGCGACTTCCGCGCCGAGGCCTTGCGCAAGTTCGACCAGCAGATCACCTGATTGGTCGCTTTGCCCTTCGCCCCCGGCGCGCGAGGTACTGAGCGTGATCAGCGCGACGCGGATCATGAGTGCGACGCTCCGGCGCTCGACTGCGCACCCGCGTCGTCCTCATCCTCCCGCAGCCAGTGGCCGCTCTTGCCGCCGAGCTTCTCGATCAGCACGATCTCTTCGATCGCCACCCCCCGCTCGATCGCCTTGACCATGTCGTAGACGGTCAGCGCGGCGACCGAGCAGGCGGTCAGCGCCTCCATCTCGACCCCGGTCCGGTCCCTGGTCCGAGCCTCGGAGACGACCTCGACCACACCGTTCGCGACGTCGGTGGAAACGGTCACGTCGACGAAAGTGAGCGGCAGCGGGTGGGCCATCGGAATCAGCTCGGCCGTGCGCTTGGCCGCCTGGATTCCGGCGATCCGGGCCACTCCCGCGACTTCGCCCTTGGGCCCGGAGCCCTCCTCGATCGCGGTGGCGGTCGCGGGGGAAACCCTCAGGCGGGCCCGGGCACGGGCCATCCTCTCGCTCTGTTCTTTGGCGCCGACATCGACCATGCGGGCTTTGCCGTCCTCGCCGATGTGGGTCAGCCTCTGTTCGCTCATCGGCGATCGACCTCCGGCACTGTTCCTTCGACCCGGCTCTCGCTGCCGTCGGCCTCGACTTCGACCTTCCAGATCGGCGCTTCGGCTTTGATCCTGTCGATCGCCTCGCGGGCGCCGGCGAAGGCTTCCGGCCGATGCGGGGCAGAAACTGCCACCAGGACCGAGGCTTCACCGAGCGGAACCGGGCCGGTGCGGTGCTCGGCGACCGCAGCGGTGAGACCGTGGGTCTTGAGGCAGTCGGCGAGGATCTCGGCGATGCGCTGCTCGGCCATCTCTCCGTATGCCTCGTAGTCGAGCCGGGCGACTTCACGGGTGTTTCCCTGGAACATGACCACGGCCCCGGCCGCCGGGTCGCCGGCCTCAGCCACCACGGCGGCCACGTCGAGCGGTCGGTCGGTCACGGTCGCGCGGACCTGCGCGCCACCGCTGATCGGCGGTACCAGCGCAACCTCGTCACCTTCGCTCAGTTCCGTATCGCCGTCCACATAAGTGCGGTTCACGGCCACCCGAATCGGCATCTCGGTGAGGATCTTCTCCATGCCGGGCCGTCGCTGGAGTTCGCCGACCAGCCCGTCGGCGGTCGTACCGCTTTCCAGCTCGATCTCGAGCTCCCCGGCGCCGGCGGCCTCACGAAGGCCGGCAAACAGCTTCACCTCTATCAGCATTCCGCCATGCTATTCGGCCTCGAGGGCGATCATTGCGACCTCGGTCCCCGCTGCGACGCTGCCCTCCCCCGGCTCGACCAGGGCCAACGCCCGGGCTCCGGAGAGCGAGATAAAATCGTGAGAGCCCTTTATCGCAATCGGCTCGAGTCCGGTTTCGACCGAGCTGCGATCGAGCCGGCAGGGGACCGCGAGGAGCCGGTCCGAGAGTCGTTCGACCGGTGAGAGCAATCGGCCGCGGCCAACTTCACCGGCCGACGAGTCACCGGCCAGAGCTTTCAGCAGGGGGACTCCGAGTACGGCGAAGACCGCCATGGCCGAGACCGGGTTGCCGGGCAGGCCGAGAACGCGCGAATGCCCGCGCCTGCCGAACCAGGCCGGCCTCCCCGGCTTCATCGCCATGCCCCAGAAGAGTCTCTCGGCCCCCAGCGAGGCGAGCGTTCCCTTGACGTGGTCGTGATCCCCGACCGATACGCCGCCGCAGATCACCGCGAGGTCGGAAGCGAGCGCCGTCTCCAGGGCGGCCTCGGTTTCGGCCTTGGAGTCACCGATCGTCACCACCGATTCGACCTCGCTACCGGCGGCCCGGGCCATCGCCGAGATTACCGGCAGGTTCGAGTTCCAGATCTGGCCGGGGCCGAGCGGGCTTCCGGGCTCGACCAGCTCGTCGCCGGTGGCGACGATCGCTACGGTCGGCCTGGGCCGGCAGAGCACCGGGTCGTTGCCGGTCGAAGCCAGCAGGCCGAGCTCGACCGGGCCGATCCGGCTGCCGGCGGACATCACCTCGACCCCGGCTCGACTTGCCTCGCCGCAGTGACGGATGTTCTGACCGGCGCGAACCGCCTGACCAACCCGGACGACGTCACCCCGTCGGAGGACATCTTCGACCTTGACCACCGCGTCGGCGCCTGGCGGTACCTCTGCCCCGGTCGAGATCGACACCGCCGTGCCCGAGTCCAGCGAGGCGGTCCTGGGAGTACCGGCGCTGGACTCGCCCGTGATCTTCAGCTCGACCTCGGTCTCGTCGGCACCGGCGCCTTCCGGCGGGCAGTCGGCCGTACGAACCGCGAAACCGTCCATCGCCGAAGCGTCGAAAGGCGGAGTGTCGGTCGGCGTCACCGCGGACCTGGCGGCGACCATGCCGGAGGCCTCCGCCAGCGGCACCTCGACCGGGTCGAGCGGCTCAACCCCGGCAAGCACCTGCAACCGGGCCGACTCGACCGAAAGCCGGCCGGGAAGCTCTCTTCCTTCGTCCGCGTCACTCATGGTGAGAGACTGCCCGCGTGACTGAAGTGCCTTCCGATGCTGCTCCCCGCACCCGTGGCGAACGAGTCGCGGCGGCCGTCCTGGCCGGTGGCCGGGGAAGCCGCATGGGCGAAGACAAAGCCAACGCTCTGATCGGCGGAAGCACGCTGGCGAGCCGGGCGGTCGCTTCGCTCAGGCAGGCCGGACTCGATCCGTTCATCGTCACCAAGCGGGACCGCCCGGTCGAGATCGACGGGGTCGAGGTTCTGTTCGAAGCCGAAGGCAGGCGGCATCCGCTTGCCGGAGTTGCGGCGGCGATCCGCGAGGCGGCCGGGAGGTCGGTGATCGTGCTTGCCTGCGATCTGCCGCTGATCCCTCCGGCCTACTTCGCCTGGCTGGCCGAGCATGCCGCCGGAACCGTGATCCCCTGTCCGGGAGGCCGCCCGCAACCGCTGGCCGCGCGCTACGGGCCGGCCGACCTCGAGCCGATTGAAGCCGCGTTGGCCAGGCAGGCGCCGGTCCGGGATGCTGCCGAGGAGCTGTGCGCGACCCTGGTCGGCGACGAGGAGCTGGCCCGGTTCGGGGACCCGGCCTCGATGTTCCTCAACGTCAACACCGCGGAGGACCTGCGCCGGGCCGAGGTGCTTCTCCCCGAGGGCTGAGCGGCAAAGCTTCATCCGAGCGCCTTCACTCAGCTCCGGCCCGGCGCGCCGCCTCCATCAGCTCGGTCGCCGAAAGGCCGGTCTTGCCGGCGATCCAGCAGGCGATCGGGGCTGCGGTGCGGGCCGAGGAATGAGCCGCCTCGGCCGCGAGCTCGAGCAGGCGAGTCACTTCTTCATCGTCCGGCGGATCGATGCCCGTCTCTGCCGCGAAGTTCCTGACCCACTGTTCCGGTTCCATGCTGCTCACCCGCCGATCGCGCTCATCGTGCGCTCGGGCTGGAGGAAGTCGGACTCGCTGATCCGGTGGCGCAGTTCCTTGCCGGCGACGGCTTCGCGGATCACCGCTTCGATCTCATCGTCGTCGGCTCCGCTCCGGAGCGGCTCGCGCAGATCGGTTTCGTTCAGCGAGAACAGGCAGGTCCGGAGCTTGCCGTCGGCGGTCAGGCGCAGACGGTTGCAGTCGGAGCAGAACGGCTCGCTGACCGGGTTGATGAAGCCGATCTCACCCCTGCCGTCGGCGAAGCGGAAGACCCGGGCCGTGGCCGAAGGCTCGCGTTTCACCTCTTCCAGCGGATGGATCTGCTCGACCAGCTCGCGAAGCTCGCCTCCGGTCAGCACCTGGGACGGATCCCAGGAGCGGTCGCCGTCGAGCGGCATGAACTCGATGAAGCGCACCTGACAGTCCTTCTCCCGGGCCAGCTCACAGAATCGCGGCACCTCTTCTTCGGTGAAGTCGCGGATCGCGACCGCGTTCACCTTGACCGAGCCGACTGAAGGCTGGGCCATGATCGCCTCGAGGCCGGCGAGCAC
>JBBRVF010000130.1:0-4969 GCA_038247145.1 Solirubrobacterales bacterium
CCGATCTCGACCCTGCGAAAGGCCACCCGCGACGCCTTTTTCTCGATAAGCGAGCGGCCTTCGGCTCTCGGCAGCTACTCGATCGATGCCAACGGCGACACCACGCTGACCTTCTACGGGGCGTACCGGGTCGAGAACGGCCGGCTGGTTCTGGGACGGGCGATCGACGTGCCGGGCAGCGTGCTCCAGGAGGTCGAGAGTTGAGCAACGCACTGGCGGCATTCGGAATCCTGATCGCCGGCGTGCTGATCACGACGGCCTGCATATACATCGTGCGTCACTGGATCCCCGACGACATCAAGGGGCAGGCCAGCGACAGCTGGGCGATCTTCGCCTTCTGCGGCGTGCTCTACGCCCTGGTGGTCGGCTTCGTCCTCTCCTTCGCGCTCTCCGGCTACCAGGATACGAACGCCGAAGCAGGCGCCGAGGCCCACTCGGTGACCGGGCTTTCCCGCGCAGCCACGCTCTTCGATGCCGACAGCAGAGACCGGATCGGTCATGAGCTGATCTGTTACTCCCGGGCAGTAATCGAGGACGAGTGGCCGCGGATGTCGGAGGGCGGGAGGTCAGAATTGGCGACCGCCGCAACCGACCGGTTGATCCGCAGCGTCGGCAGTCTGGGGCGCAGCAATCCCGATAACGCCGCATTGATCAGCTCGCTCGACCGCGTCAGGGAACTGGGCGAGACCAGGGCGGCGCGGCTGCAGGCAAGCACCAACAACCTGCCGCCGATGTTCTGGATCTTCATGATCGTCGGCGGCCTGATCCTCTGCCTCTATGCGACGATCCTGGCTGGCCGGGAACGGCCGCTCGGCCAGTTCATCTACATCCTCCCGGTTGCCCTGTTGCTGCTCAGCTCGGTCTACCTGGTGGCCGCTTTCGAAAGGCCTTTCAGCGGTCCGAACGCGATCAAACCGACCTCCATGGAGATCGCTCTCGACTCGGTGATCGAGTTCGTCCCCGACCCGCGGGCCGATCGACCCTGCCCCTGAGCGCTTTATTCGGTGGCGTCGAGGTCGCGGAAGGGACGCACCGGGCTGCCGGGCGGCGGCGGGCCCTGCTCCATGGCGTCGAGGCCGCGGTCGAGCGCGGCCCCCCTGACCGACCCGGGGACCGGAACCGCCCGGTAGACGGGGATCGGCAGCCACAGACGGAAGGCGAGCTCATCGTCCGGACCGTAGCCCGAGATCACCGGATTGTTTCCCCAGGCGACCAGCCAGCCGTCGCCGAAGCGCCGGGCGCTGCCGCAGCAGTGACTGCTCGGGGCGACTTCGGGATCCTGGACGTCGGAGAGGAAGGTAGCGGTGCGTTCTTTCAGGTCAAGCCGGTAGCGGACCAGCCGCGGTGGCCGTTTCGTACGCTCGAGGTTGGTGCCGTTGTCATGGACCGTCAGCACGTTGCCGTCGACGATTCTTGCGTCGTGGTTTCCGCCGAGCGGGTATGAGGCGTAGGGGTCGTCGCCGACCAGCTTCAGCGACTCCGGCCCTTTGACTCCGCCGAACTTCCAGAGGACCTCACCGGTACGGCGGGAGATTCCGGCGACGCTGTCGGTATGTCGGCTGGAGATCACCAGCTGCTTGCCCCACGGCTCGATCGAGTTGAGGTGGAAGATGTCGTAGCGTGGGCGGCCGAGGCCGTCGGCATGCGGATTACCACGCAGCTTTCTCCACCAGCGCTCCGGAGTCTCGTCGAGCCCGAAATGGTCTTTCGAGTTCCAGCGCCAGACGACCTTGCCTTGGGGAGTGACTTCCTGGATCTCGCCGTCGAGCACCCCGTCGTCGGCGTCGAGGCCGACCGTGCTGAGATCGACACCGAGCCTGGGCCGGTAGCTCACAAGGAGCGAGTTGCCATTCGACAGCCGGACGAACTCGTGGCCGTCGGTGGGCGTCCCGCGGGTCCGCAGGGTACCCAGCACCCGACCGTCGAGACCCCTGGTCTCCTGCGAGGCGCGCTCGTCCTGGCCGAAACCGTCGCCGTAGCCGCGGGGCAACTGAACCGTGCCGTCCGGCAGGACCTCGCCTCCGAGAGTGTTGTAGACCGAGCTGCTCCACCAGCGCGGAGTGCCGGCCTGGTCGAAGACGATGGCCCAGTTTCGCGAGGTCGGGATCGGCTCCGGTCGCAGCGAGACCAGGAACCTCCCTTCGGGGGCCTTGCTGTAGCTGCGGTAACTCCAAAGCGGAAAGTCGGCCGGCAGGCAACGGATCCGGTAGACGACGGTCTCTTCACCGCTGTCGATCGTTACCTCGAAGTCCTGACCCGGCAGCGGTCGGGCCTCGGCGATGAACTCCCCCGACCTGGCCGGGTAGGGACCGACCCTCACGGTGGTCCCGTCGGCCGCCCTGACCTTCACATCCACCTTGCCCGGCACGCACCGGGTCACGTAGTAGCGCCTGGAAGGGTTGAACTTCGGGTGCATCGTATCGGTGGAAAACTGGGCCGGATAGCGATCTCCCGGATCGTCCTGAAATATCGCCGGGTACTTGCCGAAAGGACTGGAGGGAGTCTTGCCGCTGAGCAGTCCGGATCCGGCGGTAGACACAGCCCCGCTCCCCGGGCTCGAGCCGTTCCCGGACGCGGCGACTGCAGGCGCCTCGGGCGCCCCGCCCCGGTCGGCGAAGACCAGAAAGCCCAGAACGACACCGATCGCGACCGCCACGAGGGCGACCGCCGCGGCCATGCCGCGGTTGATGGTGAGGGTCTTTTCGGATCCGTCCGGAGGAGTGGCTTCAGTCATCGGAATTGAGCGAGCAAAGCTATAGGCTGCGAAGCCGTGACGCCCACCCCACTCCTATCGCTAGACGGTGTGCTCACGGAGATGAAAGAGCGGACTCTGGCCAACCGTCCGCTGCTGATTCGGTTGACCCTGCTGCTGGCCCTCGTCTCCGCCCTTGTCTCCCTGGCCCAGAGTTCCGGAACCTTCGGGCAGGCGATCGGCTTCGGCGCCTCGCTATTCATCGGCGTCGCCTACGCCGGCATGGTCATTCAGCTGCTCTGTATCGACGACGGCACTGAGGACGGCGCGGCGGTCTGGTCGGCGCTCAGCCCGGCCCTGGCGAAGCTGATCTGGGTCAGCCTGATCGTCGCCGCAGGTGTGGCCGCCGGGCTGATCCTGCTGATCGTTCCCGGCCTGATCCTGCTGACGATCTGGATCCTCGCCCCTCCGGTGGCGGTCGTCGAGAAGCCGGGCGTATTCGAGTGCTTTACCCGCAGCCGGGAGCTGGTGCGCGGGAACGGTCTCAAGGTCTTCCTCTTCCTGCTCCTGCTCGCCATCCTGATCGTCTTCGCGGCGATGCTGGCCGCCCTGATCGCACTGCCCTTCGGAACCGGCGTCTTCGGCACCGCCGCAGCCACCTTCCTGGTCTCGGCAGCGGTCAATCCGCTGACCGCGATCGGACCTGCAGCGCTCTATAACTGCCTGGCGGTCGAAGGCGAGGGCGAGGGCGAAAGCAGCGACCCCGACGAGACGACCCGGCTTGCCGACTCTCCCGAACCGGTCGAGTCGCTGCCCGATCAGCCCGGTCGATCCGACTGAAGCGGTGGCGCCGGTGAGTCGTCTTCGTCGATGACCATCTCTCCCATCCGGCCTGCAGGCGAAGCGATCAGGGCGACCACGAAACAGACCGCCATGATGCCGGCCATGATGTAGAAGACCGTCCGGGTTGACATCGCATAGTCGAGCTGGACCGCGTTGAAGAACTGCTCCGCTTTGCCGCCGGCTGCCGGGAAGGCGCTCGACACGTCGCCACCCCCGGACTGCGAGAGGGCTTCTGCCACCCGGTCTGCTTTGCCCACCGGCAAACCGAGCTCGGTGAACGAGCTTTCGATGTTGCTGCGGTTCTGGGTGATCAGCACTGTGCCCAGCACCGCCAGGCCGAGGCTGGCTCCGAAGTTCCTCACCGTCTGCGTGATGCCGGTGGCCTCGCCGTAGCTCGTATTCGGCGCCCGGTTGATCGCGTCGGTATTGGCCGGACTCAGAACCAGGCCGATTCCTATTCCGGTAAGCACGATGAATGGCCACTGCGCACCGGCCCCTCCGTCGAGGTCGGTCAGCTTCGATGCCCAGAGGGCGAAGCCGACAGCGGCGGCCAGGCTGCCGACGACGACCGCCGGACGGGCGCCGCGGGTGTCGAGGATTTTGCCGCCCCACTGCGCCGCCGTCCCGAAGCCGGCAAAGAAGATCAACAGGTAGAGACCGGCCTCGGAGGCCTCCCAGCCGAGCGAGATCTGCGAATAGGTGCTGGCGAAGAAGAACAGCGGGATGAAGGCCGCCGAAAGCAGCATCAGCACCAGGTTGTCGACAGAAAAGGCGCGGTCTTCGAAGATCTTCAGACGGAGCAGCGGGTTCTCGACTCGCAGTTCGTACCTGACAAAGACTGCGAGCAGGATCAGCCCGGCGGCGATGCACCCCCAGGTCGCCGGGCTGGACCAGCCCCAGATCGCCGACTGCTGAAAGCCGAGTACCGCGAGACCCATCCCCAGCGCGATAAGTACGGCGCCGCGGTAGTCGATCGGTTGAGGCCTCTTATCGTCGGCCGGCTTCGACTTCCAGATCAGAAAGAGCGAGATCAGGGCCACCGGGATGTTGACCCAGAAGATCGCGCGCCAGGTCCACTCGCTGAGGTAACCACCGGCGATCGGGCCGACCGCTGTGAGTCCGCCGGAGATTCCGAAGAAGATCGCCATCGCCTTTCCGCGGCTGTCGACCGGGAAGGACGAAATCACGATCGCCAGGGCCGCCGGGAACATGATCGCGGCACCGGCCCCCTGGATAACCCAGAAGACGAACAGCCACGGCTCGGCCAGCGATCCCGACGGTGTCGCTCCGCAAAGAGCCGAGGCGGTGGCGAAGATCACGACCCCCAGCACGACCATTCGCCGCCTGCCGGCGACGTCGGCGATCTTGCCTCCCAGTGCGAACAGCGCCGCCAGCGAGAGCAGGTAGCCGTTGATGATCCACTGCACCCCTGTC
>JBBRVF010000131.1:0-4953 GCA_038247145.1 Solirubrobacterales bacterium
AAACCGGAGACTGAGCCGACCGCTTGATCGAGTCGACCTCTTCCGGATCGATGCCGGTTACATCGGCGATCTCTTCCGGGGTGGGCTCGCGACCGAGCTCGGTGACCAGCTTGCGCTCAGCGCGGCCGATCTTGTTCAGCTTTTCGACCACGTGAACGGGGATGCGAATGGTGCGAGCCTTGTCGGCGAGGGCTCGGGCGATCGCTTGGCGGATCCACCAGGTCGCATAGGTCGAGAACTTGAAGCCCTTGCGGTAGTCGAACTTCTCGGCCGCACGAACCAGGCCGAGGGTGCCTTCCTGGATCAGATCGAGGAACGGCAGTCCCTGATTGCGGTAGTTCTTGGCAATCGAGACGACCAGGCGAAGGTTGGACTCGACCATCATCTGCTTGGCGTCAAGGTCACCACGCTCGATCCGCTTGGCGAGATCGACTTCTTCCTGGGCGGTCAGCAGGCGAACCTTGCCGATGTCCTTGAGGAAGAGCTGGAGCGAATCGGTGGTCATGTCCGGCTTCAGGTCGAGCGAGTCCTTCTTGCGTCGGCGACCGCGACGGCCGTCGGAGCGCTCGTTCTCGGCCGAAGCCTTCAGAGCCGGGTCGACGTCTTCGACCAGCTCGATGCCCTGCTTCTCAATGTGACCGTAAAGGTCCTCGATGTCGGACTCGTCGAGGTCGACCTCTTTGACCGAGGTGGCGATGTCGCCAAAAGTGAGCACGCCGAGCTGCTGCCCGCGGTTGATGAGGGTCTTTACTTCTTCTAGTTCCTGGAGTTCCGCTACGAGCATCTTTTCCCTATCTGATTTCCCTGGTGTACAGGGTTTTCCTGTCTGCGAGCGACCACACGAGACGCCGAACCTTGTATTCGCGAATCACCCGTCAGGATTCGCCGTTGTCCCCGCGTTGCGGGGAACAAGGAAAACCGCTGCTATGGGGTAAGTGGCCAAACGGGTGTTCAGATAATAGCCGCTTCAATTAGTAAAGTCAATACTTCTGTTCGTTATGAATCCAAACTCGCGACGACCCCTTGAGTTGCGCTGACTGCGACGAAAAGGACGAAAAGGACCGGCAGCCCGGAGGCGAATCCGCGGGCTCGTCCTGGGGCAGGTTTCACTGGTTGCAGGCCTTCTGGATGCGGGCCTACCGGGAGAACATCACCGGTCTCTCCGGAATGGTCGCCTACAACCTGCTGCTTTCGATCTTCCCTTTCGTGCTGCTTATCCTGTTCATTTTCAGCCAGGTGCTGCGGATCGAGGGTGTAGACCAGGGGGTGACCGCCGACCTGCAGCGGCTCTTCCCCGACGCCGAACAGCAGACCCTCAACAACGTGCTCCAGAGCATCCAGTCGAATTCGGCGACCATCGGGGTGGTGGCTTTTCTCGGCTCGATCTGGATCGGAGCCTCTTTCTGGGGGGCGATGGATACCGCCTTCTGCCGGATCTACCACGTCCAGTGTCGTGGCTGGTGGGAGCAGAAGCGCTTCTCGCTGGCCATGCTCTTCGTGGTCGCGCTCTTCATCGTCGGCTCGGTTGTCCTGCCGGCGATCGAAGGAGCGCTGATCAGATCGACCGACAACCTGCCTTTCGGCCTGGACCAGATCCAGAACCTCGACAGCGCTGCACTGATTTCAGTCACCCTGACCCTCAACTTTCTCGTTCTCTCGATGATCTACTGGGCCGTTCCGAAAGGGCACATGCCGTGGCGGGACGTCTGGCCCGGAGCGCTGTTCGCAACCGTGGTGGCCGGACTCGCCAACTGGCTGTTTCCGGTCTACCTGAGCAACCTTTCGACCCTGTCGAGGTTCGGCTCGACACTCGGGTTCATTCTGGTCGCGCTGCTCTGGTTCTACCTGGTCGCATTGACCGTGCTGGCCGGAGCGGTGATCAACTCGCTGCGCCACGAGCTCCACGTGACGGGCAGCTACCCCTACGGCATCGTCAGCCGCCGCGCCGCGCTCGACGCCGGCCCGTCGACCATCGAAGTCGAGCTCCCACCGGCGGCCGAGCCATACCGCTCCCTGACCGCCCCGACTCCCGGTTCGACAGAGGTGCCGGGATCCGGACCGCCGCCCGCGGCTGGGCCGGGCGATCGACCGGTCACGATCCCGACCGTCAAGAGCGGGGACTGAGCCGGAGTGGGCGTCGAAATCGACCTGATGCCGGACCCCGTCCGACACGGCCTCGCCAGGAGCGGCCCGATCGGCTGCGCCCAAAGCGCCCTGATCACCGTCGACGACGAAATCTTCAGGCAGATCTGGACCCAGTCCACGCTGGAGCTTCTCGCCCGCTCCTACTGGCGCTTCGTCCGCCGGCGCTCGCTCGGCCTGATCCGGATGAGCTACGGATCCGATTCCCGCTCGGTCATCCTGATCTCGCGACGGATACCGCTTCTGCGGTTCCATGAACCCGAGTTCGAAACCGGAGCCGACTTCGGCCGGGTCAACTGGCCGATCGACCGCGGACTGCTGGTGGCAGGCGAGGGTCGAGGCAGGGGCTACCTCAGGATGGAGGTCCGGCGGGACTCCGAACGGCCGGCCGCTGAAGGGCATCAGGCGATGATCGTGACCAGCGAAGTCGTCAACTTCTACCCCTGGCTGCGGGGCACAGGCTGGTTCGCCAGGACAGGCACCTGGATCTATGCCCAGACTCAGCTTCGCATCCACCTCTGGGTGACCCGCGGCTACCTGCGCTCGCTCGCGGACCTGCCGTCGTCGGTCATCAGCGAAGGCGAAGACCCCAACAGCGAACCGCGCGACGCCTGAGCGGGGCCTGACCCCGGTCAGGCGCCGGCCATCGACCTCAGCCGTCCTCGAGCTCCCGAACCGCGGCATCCATCGCCTCGACCATTGCGGTGGCCTTGACATCGAACAACGCCATCCCCGAAGGATCGGTGATTATCGTCTCGGTCGAGAGGCCTTCGACCAGCGGGCGGGCCACCCCGGTATCGACCGGCGTCACCAGGCCGATCCAGAGCGACGAGAGTCGCGGGGTGAGGATCGGGACGCGGACCATCAGCGGGCGCCGCTTGCCGATGGCCTCAGCCATCACTTTCATCATGCCACCGTAGGTAGTCACGTCCGGCCCGGCTATCTGGATCTCCCTCCCGACCCATTCACCTTCACCACGGGCTGCCGCGAGGTAGCTGATCACGTCTTCGACGGCGATCGGCTGCGTTCTGGTCGTGGTCCATTTCGGTGTGACCATCGCCGGCAGTCGCTTGACCAGGTAGTAGACCGTCTGGAAAGATTCGCTGCCGCCACCGAGAACTGCGGCGGCACGCAGGTAGGTGACCGGCACGCCTGTCGAGGCCAATGCTTCGGCAGTCTCTTGACGAGACCTCAGATGCTTTGACTTGCCCTCGCCCAGACCGCCGAGATAGACGATCTGCCGAAGCCCGGCGTCGTCCGCCGCCCTGGCGAAGTTGGCAGCGCCCTCCCGGTCCCGTTCTTCGAAGTCTCCGTCTCCGCCCCGTCCCATCGAGTGAACCAGGTAGTAGGCGACACCGACACCGTCGAGTGCCGGCGCGAGGGTCGAGCGGTCGAGCACGTCTGCCTTGACCAGTTCGCAGCCGAGCGCATCCAGTTCGCTCGCCGAACCGGGGTTCCTGGCCATGCATCGGGTCTTGACGCCCGACTCGCACAGGCGGCGGGCCAGTTTGCCACCGATGTAGCCGGTGGCCCCGGCAATCAGGGCACGCTCAGCCGTAGAGACCACCCGTGACTTCGCGCAGCTTGGCGCGGTCGTGGCGGGCGCCGATCTTGCGGACTGTTCCCGACCTTGATCGCATGATCAGCGATTCGGTCGTGGCGAAGCCTTTGCTGCGGCGAACGCCGTCGAGCAGATCGCCGTCGGTCACCCCCGTGGCGGCAAAAAATACGTCGTCGCCGCTGATCAGGTCGGCGGAGGTGAGGGTCTTGTCGAGGTCATAGCCGGCGTCGAGCGCCGCCTGGCGTTCTTCCTGGTCGCGTGGCCAGAGCTTGCCGACGATCTCTCCGCCGAGACACTTGATCGCGGCCGCGGCGAGCACCCCTTCGGGAGTCCCGCCGATTCCCCACAGCAGGTCGATGCCGGTTTCCTCGGAGACCGCCAGCAGAGCCCCCTGCACGTCGCCGTCGGTGATGAACCGGATCGTCGCTCCGGCCTCGCGGATCTCGGCGACGACTTCGTTGTGGCGCTCGCGGTCGAGCACGGTCAGCGTGACGTCTTCGGCGCCGCCGCCTTTGCGCTCGCCGATCTTGCGGATCAGATCTCCGATCGGCTCGTCGAAGTTGAGCAGGTCTGCGAACTCGGACCCACAGGCCAGCTTCTCCATATAGACGCAGGGACCCGGGTCGAACATCGTGCCGCGCTCGGCAAGAGCGATCACGGCGAGGGCTCCACCGAAACCGCGGGCGGTCAGCGTCGTCCCCTCCAGAGGGTCCACGGCAATGTCGACCACCGGCGGACTGCCGTCGCCGATCTTCTCGCCGTTGTAGAGCATCGGGGCTTCGTCCTTCTCGCCCTCGCCGATCACCACCACCCCGTCCATCGGCACCGTGTCGAGCAGTAGCCGCATGGCGTCCACCGCGGCACCGTCGGCGGCCAGCTTGTCGCCCCGGCCGACCCACCTCGAAGCCGCGAGGGCTGCCGATTCGGTCACCCTGACCAGCTCGAGGGCGAGGTTTCGATCGGGCTTCGATCCTGACCGGACATCCTGCGAAATGATTCCCATTGCCGGGGAGGGTATAACGGCAGCCCCGCCGCTGGCGGACGACCGCCCGTGCGCGATGTAGGCTGGCCCGGTGAGCTCATCCAGATGGGGACTGACCCTGCCCTTGCCGGGCACGCCGCTATCCGACCACCGGCCCTTTGTCGAGCAGGCCGAAACCGAGGGCTACACCGATCTTTGGACAGGCGAGACCGGCGGACCCGACGGATTCACTCCGCTGGCGCTGAGCGCCGCCTGGACCGAAAAGATC
>JBBRVF010000132.1:0-4928 GCA_038247145.1 Solirubrobacterales bacterium
ACGGGACGTTTCGTAATCTTCGGGTTCTCGACCCCCTGGGGGTCGGAGCTGGCCCGCACCCTCTGCCGGGACCCCGGGGTCAGCCAGGTCATCGGCATCGATACGACGGCGCCGTCGGCCGATCTGGGCGCAACCGAATTCGTCGAGGCCGACATCCGCAATCCGGTGATCTCGAGAATCCTGCCGGCACTCAAGCCCGATGTGGTCGTCCACTGCGGCATCGTGCTCTATCCAGACAAGGACCGGCCGTCGCGGGCGCTTCACGACATCAACGTGATCGGCACCCTCCAGCTGCTCGCTGCCTGCGAGAAGGTCGAGAAGCTCAAGGCCCTGGTCGTTCGCGGGTCCGCCGCCATATACGGCAGCGCCCCCGGAGCGCCGGCCTTCTTCACCGAAGACATGGCCCGGCGGCTGCCGCTGGTCACCCGTTTTCAGCGCGACATCGGCGAGCTTGAAGGCTACTTCGACAACTTCGCCCGTCGCCACCCCCAGATCACCTGCTGCATGCTCAGGTTTCAGACCGAGGTCGGCCCCGGACTCGACAACCCGTTCATCAGCTACCTCTCGCTGCCGGTCGTACCGACCCAGCTCGGCTTTGACCCGAGGCTTCAGCTGCTGCATTCGGTCGACGCCACCGGAGCGCTTGCGGCCGCTACGATCAACCCAGTCCGCGGTGCGGTCAACGTGGCGCCTGACGGGGCGATCTCGCTCAGTCGTCTGCTCAAGCTCTGCGGCCGGGTGACGGTCGGAATGCCACCTTTCGTGGCCGGGATCGCCTTCAAACGGATTGGCTCGATGCTCGGCAGCGGCGGCATGAGCAAGGACGGCCAGATCCTGCTCCGCTACGGCCGCGGCTGCGACAACCGCCGGCTTCGAGAGGAGGTCGGCTATCAACTCGCATTCGACTCGGAGGGTGCCGCCCGCGACTTCGCCGCAAAGCGCCGGGGTATCTCGGCGATTTTCCCCTCCCCGCATCCCGGTTCGCCGGTCAGGAGCCTGGGCCGATGAACGAACCCGGGCTGGAACTCGAATGGGCGCAGACCGTCCAGGAAACGATGGATAAGGTCCTTCGCCGCTTCGCAGGTGAGTACCACGAGGACGAATACGGCTTCGACGAGGAGTTCGCGGAAGCCGTCTTCCCGATCTGGGAATTTCTGTACCGACGGTGGTGGAGGGTCGAGGTCGAGGGCGTTTCGAACGTGCCCGGGCACGGCCGGGCGCTGCTGGTCGCAAATCACTCAGGGGCGATCTTTCCTTTCGACGCGGTGATGATGGGAACCGCGATCCAGAAGGAACACCCACTGCCGCGCTGGACCCGCGCCCTGGTACTCAACTGGGCCTTCGATCTGCCGTTCGTCAGTTACTTCATGCGCCGGATCGGCGGGGTGGCTGCGAATCCGGCGAATCTGGGTCGCCTGCTCGGCCAGGATCAGCCTGTAATGGTCTTCCCCGAGGGTGCCAAGGGTTTCGGCAAGCAGTTCTCTGAGCGCTACCGGGTGCAGCGCTTCGGCCGCGGTGGATTCGTCGAAGTCGCACTGGAGACGGGCTCGCCGATCGTCCCCGTGGCGGTGGTAGGGGCCGAAGAGATCTACCCGAAGCTGGGTGAATCCGGGGTCCTGGCCAAGCTCACCGGCGCGCCTTACGTACCGGTCACCCCGACCTTTCCGTTGCTGGGCCCTCTCGGCCTGCTGCCGTTGCCCTCCCGCTGGCGGATCGAGTTCCTCGAACCGATCGACCTCTCGGGCTACGGGCCCGGCGCCAGCGAAGACCGCTCGCTTGTCTTCGACCTCTCCGAGCAGATCCGCGAAATGGTCCAGGAGTCGCTGTACCGGGGCTTGGTCAAACGCGGTTCGGCCTTCCTCTGAGCCCTGGTTGAGTCCCGTTTTTCCTTTCGGGACCGTATTTGGTCACGGATCCGCGACCTCGGGTCACCAGGACTTTCCGCTTTGTGGAAGGGATCGCGGGATCCTGTTTTCCAATGTGAGAACGAGGCCGGGTCAATTTTCTCCGCGTGGCCAACAGGAGGGCTCGGCGGCGATCCTAGGTTTACGCGGTCAGCAATTCGCAAATCGCGACCGCTGGGCTGGGGCCCGCGGGAAACAGGAGGAAATACTCGTATGAGTGTCAAGAAACCCGGCATGGCTTCGCTTCTGGCGATGTTTGCCGCTCTATTGGTTCCAGGGGTGGCTTCCGCCGCACCCGGAGATGCGGCCTTTGCCGCGGAAGGACTCGAACTCGACCTGGTCTGGGTCGGGCTGGCGACCGTTCTCGTCTTCTTCATGCAGGCGGGCTTCATGTTCCTGGAGATCGGCTTCTCCCGGATGAAGAACGCCGGCACCGGCGTCGCGAAGATATTCATCAACTTCGCGGTCGTGTCGATCGCCTGGTGGGCGATCGGCTACGGAATCGCTGGATTCGGTGAAGGCGGTCTCGCCAACTTCATTGGAACCGACGGCTTCTTCTTCCACTTCGACCAGGACATCCTCGGAACGGCAGTCACCGCCGATACGACGATGTTCATGCTGTTCGGGATGTCCTTCTGTGCCGTCTCGCTGGCGATCGTCTGGGGCACGACACTGGAGCGGATCAAGTTCAGTGCCTACGTCTTCTACGCGATCATCTTCGGCGCGCTGATCTACCCGATCGTCGCCCACTCGGTTTACGGTGGCGGCCTGCTCTCCGACATCGGCGGCAAGCCGGTGATGGACTTCGCCGGTTCGTCGGTGGTCCACCTCACCGGTGCGGTCGGCGGCCTTGCGGCGCTGCTCCTGCTCGGCGCACGCAAAGGCAAGTATGGATCCGACGGTTCGGCCCGGGCGATCCCCGGACATTCGATGCCTCTTGTCGGGCTCGGCGTGATCATCCTGTGGATCGGCTGGTTCGGATTCAACGGCGGTTCCACATTCGGTACTGAAGGCGGATTCTTCGCCGAGGTGATGCTGAACACGCAGCTGGCTGCGGCCGCAGGTGTGATCGGCGCCAGTCTCGTGATCTACCTGAAGACGAAGGCACTCGATGTCGGCATGGCCGGCAACGGCGCAATTGCCGGTCTGGTCGGTATCACCGCAGGCTGCGGTTTCGTCGAATACTGGGCGGCTCCGATCATCGGTCTGCTGGCCGGCGTCCTCGTGGTCTTCGGCGTACTGGCCATCGAGAAGTACCTCGACGACCCGATCGGCGCACTCTCAGCGCACGGTCTGGCCGGCATCTGGGGCACCCTGGCGGTCGGTATCTTCGGATCGCCGCGCCTGGTCGTCGATGGTGCCGGTTCCGGTATCTGGTACTCGATTTTCGGTGACCAGTCCGTGAGTTCGACCTTCGGTCAGCTCGGAGTACAGGCAGTGGGAGTGGCAGCGACGTTCGTATTCGTCCTGGCCGCCTCCTACGCGGTATTCGCGATCATCAAGGCAACGGTTGGCCTGAGGGTCTCGGAAACAGAAGAAGACGCCGGCCTCGACATCTCGAGTCACGGGATGTACGGCTACCCGGAGTCCTTCATTCCGCAGCCGGAATACCCTTCCGCCAACTACACGCCGACCATGGCCGGCACCCCGGTAGCGCCCATGGAATCGTCGACCAAAGACCAGGCCTAGGAGGCATTGAGTCAGATGAAAAAAATAGAAGCATTCATCCGTCACGAAGCGTTCGAGCCGATCAGGTCCGATCTGCTGGAGAAAGGGTTCCCCTCAATCTCAATTTCAGAGGCAAAGGGATCCGGCCGGCAGAAGGGCATCGTCGAGCAGTACCGCGGCTCGACCGTGACCGTCAACGTCCGTCCCAAGCTCAAGCTTGAGATCGTCGTTGCCGACGCGGACAAGGACCTCATCGTCGAGACGATCCTTCGTCACTCCAGAACCGGAGAGATCGGAGACGGCAAGATCTTCGTCATCCCGGTCGAGGAGGCGATCCGGATCAGGACAGGCGAGCGAGGAGACGAAGTAACCCAGATCCACGCGGAATAGCGAGGAGCTGACAGTGTGCACAGCGGGGCCGTCCCAGCGGCCCCGCTGCTGCATGTCTGCCGGCTTCGAACCGTCCCGTAAACGCTTGTCTCCCCTGTAGCCTCGTCGCAGATGCCCGGGACCGAGCGCATAACGCTTAGCGAAGCCGCCCGCCGGGCGGGGGTTTCGACCGCGACACTCTCCCGCTGGGCAGACGAGAAGGTTGTGCCGGTGAAGAAGGGCCGGTGGACCGCGGCAGCAGCAGCCCAGGCCAGGGTCGTCGCCCGGATGAGGGAACGAGGCCACAGCCTCGAAGAACTGAAGGCCGCCGGCAAAGATGGCAGACTCGCCTTCGGATTCGCCGAAGAGACTTTCGCCGATCGCAGCCCCGCCGTACCGATCGAGCAGGCCGTCGCCAGGACCGGCCTCAGCGAGGCGATGATCGAGCGCATCATGGTCATTCTCGGAACGCCGGCCGGCCGGGAGCGCAGTCTCAGCGAGCTTGATGTCGGTGCCCTGGAGCGCCTCGGCTCGGTGACCGAGGCCGGCCTTCCGATCGAGGCGGTCATGCAGTTGGCGAGGGTCTACGCCCAGTCGGTCAGGCGCATCGCCGATGCCGAGGTGAGGCTGTTTCACCTTTTCGTCCACGAGCCGATGATCCGAAACGGTCTCGGCGCGATGGAAATGGCCGAAGAACTGGGAGAGCTGGTCGATGCGAGCTCGCCGGTCACGGTCCCGCTCTTCGAGTACCTGCATGACCGCTACGTGCGTTACTTCATGGAGCAGGACGTGGTCGGCCACATGGAGAACGAGTTCGCCGGCGAGACCGAGATCGACCAGATCCGGATCACGCTCTGCTTCATCGACCTGACCGGTTTCACCAGGTTCACCGCCGAAGAGGGTGACGCCGAGGCGTTCTCGGCGATCGAGCGCTTCACAGAGGCGGTCGAAGCCACCCTGCCGCCGGAAGCCAACATCGTCAAATCG
>JBBRVF010000133.1:0-4927 GCA_038247145.1 Solirubrobacterales bacterium
GCCCCGGGCGAGCGAGGTCAGGCAGAACATGGGCTGGGCGTTTCGTTACCTGCTCCCCTGGGTCGGCCGACGGATGACCGGGCGCTCCTCGGGCGACGGCAGAGCCGCCAAGAGACCCGGTCTGGCCCCGGTGACGAGAGGCTGAGACAATGCCTCCAACTTGATCAGCCGACATGAAATCGTAAACCTGTTGGCCGCGTCCGAGGGCTTCTCATTCGCCAGTCCGTACGCGATTGGACTGCTCTTCGCCGGCCTGGTGATGTTCACGGCGATCTGGATCCTCTCCAGTCACCGAAGACGCTCGTTCAGCCCGGCCGCCGTCTACCTGCTGCTGGGGGCGATCGCATCAGGTGGCCTCCACCTTTTCGGGATCGACCTGATCGATCCGATCGAGCAGTCGGACCTGATCGAGCGGCTGGCGGAATTCGCGGTCATCGTGGCGCTGTTCGGAGCAGGACTCAGACTCGACCGCCATCTCGGCTGGGGCCGCTGGCGCTCGACCTTGCTGCTGGTCGCTGTCGTGATGCCGCTGACCATCGGCGCGGTGACCCTCTTCGCCAGCACCTTCCTCGGGCTGTCGCTCGGGGCGGCGATCATCCTCGGGGCGTGTCTTGCGCCGACCGATCCGGTGCTCGCGCGGGATGTCCAGGTCGGTCCGCCAGGCGAGGGCGACAAGACCGAAACCCACTTCGCACTTACCTCCGAGGCCGGATTCAACGATGGCCTGGCCTTCCCTTTCGTCTTTCTCGGGGTCTTCGTCGCGGCCGAAGGCGGCACTGGCTGGCTTGCCGAATGGGTCGTCGCCGATGTCGTCTACGGCATCGGCGCCGGCCTCGCGATCGGCGCGGCGGGCGGCTGGGCGATCGGACGCGGAGCCGACTGGTTTCGCAAGCACAACTGGCTGAAGCCGGCCTACGACGGCTGGCTGGCGATGGCCGCGGTCCTCGCGATCTACGGCTTCACCGAGGTGGTCGGCGCCTACGGATTTCTCGCCGCCTTCGCCGGTGGACTCTCGTTCCGGCGCTACGAATGGGACCACGAGGCCCACGACCGGGTCCATGGCGGCGCCGACTTCCTCGAGAACATCACCGAGCTGGGAATGATCCTGCTGCTCGGAAGCACGGTAACGATCGCCGGACTCGCTGCGCCGGGACTCGCAGGCTGGCTGCTGGTGCCGGTGTTGCTGGTGCTGGTCCGGCCGCTCGCTGTGCTGGCATCGTTCGTCGGCTCGAAGGTCCAGATGAAGGAGCGCCTGCTGATCGGCTGGTTCGGGATCCGCGGGATCGGGTCCTTCTACTACGCCGCAGTCGCCATCAACGCCGGAGTTCTGAGTACCGGCGAGATCGAGTTGATCTACTGGACGATCATCGCCTGTGTCGGAGTCTCGATCCTGATCCACGGCTTCACCGCCGGACCGGCGATGTCCACGGTCACCGAGACGACCACCGACAGCCCTCGCGACGATTACGGAGCCTGAGGATCCACGGCACGGCCTCTGCGGTCGTCTGGCGTTCAGCCGCGAGCCGGAAGGGCGCAGACCGAGGCCCAGGCGGCCTCGCCCAGAGCGTCGGCGTAGGAGCCGAGCGGGCGCTTCAGGCGACCGGCCAACCAGAGCTTGGAGATCTCCTGGGTCGGCGCGAAGATCACGGCGTGGAGCAGGTTGAACGACACCGGTTCGATCCTCTCGGTCCCGGCCTGATGGTCGATCCAGGCCTTCATGGTCGAGAACCACTCGCGGTTGCTCGCGGCGAGTCTCTCGCCGAGCGGGCCGGTCGCGACTTCGTTGCGTTTCCGGCTGACCAGGATCGCGCGCTCCGGATCCTCTTCGGTCCATTTCAAGTGGAGCCTGACCAGGGCCTTGACCGCGGCCTCCGGGTCGCTCTCGTTCTCCTCGAGGATTTCCACGGTGCGGCGCTGATGGTCTTCCAGCGCTGAAACGACCTGCTCTGCGATCTCGGAATCGGCGCTCATATTCCGGGGGAGCCGCTCACGTCGAGGTTTCCGCGGTCCTGAAGCATCTTTCGTATGTGGCTTTCGTCCATGTCGGTCGCTTTTGTCGTCGCGATGAAGTCACGCATCAGGTTGACGAAGCGGTCGGGATGGTCGTTGAACGGGAAGTGACCGGCGTCGGAAAAGATTTCGAGACGACTGTCGGGAAGCATTTCCCGGGCCTTGTGGGCGTGGCTCACCGGGATGAGCCTGTCGTTTTCTCCCCAGACGATCAGCGACGGCACGTCGCCGGCCAGATACAGCCGGTCCTCTGCGCTGACCCGCTGACCCCCGACGTCGATCACCGAGCGCACGGTGTGGAGGAAGGCACGCCTGGCGTCGGCTTCCGTCAGCGAGGCGAAGCCTTCGCTCACCCCTTCGATGTCGGCATTCGGCTGGAGGCCGATACGCCCCAGCAGACTGCGCACCTTGAGCATGCCATGGTGGAGGATCGGGCTGAACATCACTGGAAGCACGAACTCGGCACCGGGCAGGGCGGCCGCTCTGAGGATCGGGTTCACCTCGCGGCCGATGCCTCCCGAATCGACGAGAACCAGTCTCCCTACCCGTTCCGGGAACTGGTAGGCGAACTGCATCGCTATTCCCCCTCCGAGCGAATGGCCGACCACCGTGGAGCGCGGAATGTCCAGCGCCACCAGCAGGTCCCTGATCCCGCTTGCGTAGGCCCCCAGCGAATAGTCCCCCGGAGGCTTGGCCGAGCGACCGTGGCCGAGAAGATCCGGGGCGATCACCATATGGGTCTCGGCGAGCCGCGGCATCACCCTCTTCCAGGTCCTCGAACTCGAGGTGATGCCGTGGATCAGCAGGATCGGCGGCCCTTCCCCCATCAAGTGGAAGGTCACCGGCTGGCCGTGGATTTCGATCGTCTGTGGGGGAGTCACCGGGACAGTCTCGCAGCGGGCGGCCGATCGCAGTGTGTCCTCGGTCCGGGGAGCTCTTCTCCCGTGGTTCCTTCGACCGGTGAGCCGGTCAACGTCGGCTGGATCAACATCGGCACCTCCATCGGGGCGATCTGCTTCCTCTCCGCCGCGCTTTTGGTCAGACCCCCGCGGCCAGGCGCCGACCCGGCAGCAGGGCAACCTCCGGGGTCCTGAGACTCACCAGGTGTCGATGAAGGAGCGTCCGCGGGCGGCGGACCGGCCAACCTGCGCCCGGTCGAGCGTCTCGCTGACCACCCGGCGGGTTTCGGCCGGATCGATCACGTCGTCGATCTCGAAAAGGGTCGCGGCGTTGAGGGCGTTGGCATTCTCGTGGGCGATCGCGGTCAGCTCGCGGACCCGCTTCTCCCGTTCGTTTTCGTCTTTGATCGCTTCGAGCTCTTTCCGCAGCCCGAGTCGAACCGCGCCTTCCAGGCCCATCGGGCCGAGCTCGGCCCCGGCCCAGGCGACGGTCAGCAGCGGCTCGTGGAGGCTCCCGGCGACCATCGCCTGAGCCCCGAGTCCGTAGCCGCGCCGCAGGACGACCGCGACCATCGGCACGCTCAGGGCGGCACCGGCCACCAGCATCCGCGAGCAGTGTCGGACCAGGCCGGTCTTCTCGGCTTCGGGGCCGACCATCATTCCCGGCGTGTCTACCAACGACATCATCGGGATGCCGAAGCCGTCACAGAGCTGCATCAGCCTGGCCGCCTTGTCGGCGCCCTCGGAGGTGATCGCGCCTGCCATATGCATCGGGTTGTTGGCGATCACGCCGACCGGCCGGCCGTCGAGCCGGATCAGTGCGGTCGCCATCTCGGGGGCAAAGTCCGGCCGCAGGGCGATCGCCGTGTCGCGGTCGGCAAGCAGCTCGATGATCCGGTTGACGTCGTAGGCGCGTCGTCTGCGCTCCGGGATCACCTCGCGGAGCAGCTCCTGGTCGGCCTCGGCCGCGGTCCCGTCATTGGCGGCCGGTTCCGGGCCGTCGGAGAGCAGGCCGAGCAGCTTCGAGGCCACGGCGACCGCCGCGGCTTCGTCTTCGACGAGCACATCGATCACTCCATTGGCAGACTGGACGCCGGCCGGGCCGACCTCGTCCGGATGGACCTTGCCGAGGCCGCCGCCTTCGATCATCGCCGGTCCGCCCATGCCGAGAGAGCTGTTCCCGGTGGCGACGATCAGGTCCGAACAGCCGGCGATCACGGCATTGCCGGCGAAGCAGCGGCCGGCCACTACGGCGATTCTCGGGACCAGTCCGGAAAGCGATGCCCACAGGGCGAAAGCGCGCGTATCGAGGGCCGAAACCACGGCGTGGTCGGTATCCCCGGGGCGTCCGCCGCCGCCCTCGGCGAAGAAGACGGTCGGCAGCTCCATCCTCTCGATCAGCTCGAAGAGGCGGTCTTTCTTGCGGTGGCCGGTATGACCCTGGCTACCTGCCAGGACCGTGTAGTCGTAGGACAGCACCGCGCAGGCGCGACCGTCCACGGTGGCTGTGCCGGCGATCAGGCCGTCGGCCGGGGTCTTTTCGATCAGGTCCCGGACCTCGCGTCGGCCGCGCTGGGCGGCGATCGCGAAGCGGCCGTACTCGACCAGTGACCCCGGATCGATCAGGTCCTCGATGTTCTCCCGTGCAGTGCGGCCTCCGGCTTCGTGGCGACGGGCGACCGCGTCCTCGCGGGCGGCGTCTCCGGTGAGGCGCTCGCGCTCGCGCAGGTCGTCGAAGTCCTCGGGCTTCATCGGCGGATCGTAGCCGCGCTTGGCCTGTGCGGCGGATCCGGATAACCTTTGGCTTTGATGCATCTTTACGGAACTGTGAATGGACGACGAACCCGGCTCTAGTCCCAGGCGCTCCCTGAGGTCCGCTCGGGGGGCGCTCTCCTGATGGTCGAGCTTCTGCTCCTCCTTGCATCCGCCCTGATGATCCTCGCCGGCGGCATCTTCGTTGCGGCCGAGTTCGCCTTCGTGACGGTCGACCGTTCGACCGTCGACCGCGAGGCCGAAGC
>JBBRVF010000134.1:0-4927 GCA_038247145.1 Solirubrobacterales bacterium
AGATGTCGTTGCTGAGCAGCCGCTGGAGGCAGGGCAACGACCCGGGCCCCTCGATCTCGATCTGGCCCATATGGGAGACATCGAAGATTCCGGCGTGGGTCCGGACCGCGATGTGCTCATCGCGGATCCCGTCGTAGTACACCGGCATCTCCCAGCCGGAGAAATCGACCATCTTCGCCCCGGCCTCCACATGCATCCCATGGAGAGGGGTCGCTCGAAGCTGTGTCTCGGGGCCGGCCACAGCCGCAGCTTAAGGCAAGCCGCACCCCGCCCGAAGCCACCACCCCGACCCGAGCGGGCCCCCGGCGCAGCCGGGCCGGCGAGCGTGCACCCCAAGCGCCGCGAGACTCGGCTGTCCACTCCACGCGGGTGGTGCACGGGGCTCTCCTGGGTGCGTCTGGCGCGGACAGGAGTGACGCGGCGAAGCGATTTGCCTGGCGTAGCAGTCGATTGGGCGCTTGGCGAGGCTTCGAAACCCGGGCCGCACAGCGAAGCGAAGCGGTTCGGGTTCCGTGTTCTTGCCCCCTCAGCCAAAGAGAAAGCGTCCCCGGTGACCGGGGGCGCTTTCGTCAAACGTATCTGCCCCGCTGAAAGGCAGCAGCCCTAGTCCCGGAGGAAGGGCGGGACCTCGATGTCCCCATCCCCGACCCGAAGATTTGACAGATCGGTGTCGTCGGGCGAGACCCGCTTACGGCTCTCGTAACGGCGGCGCACCCGCTGCGGTGAACGGGCCAGAAGCTCGAAGCCCTCGAAGCCGGTGGCGATGACCGTCACCCTGACCTCGTCAACCAATGACTGGTCGACCACCGAGCCAAAGATGATGTTCGCGTTCGGGTCGGCCTCTTCCTGAATCAGCTGGGCCGCCTCGTTGACCTCGAACAGGCCCAGCTCTTCCGGGCCGGTGATGTTCAGCAGCATGCCGGTGGCACCCTTTATCGACTCTTCTATCAGGGGTGAGGTGATCGCCGCCTTGGCCGCATCGAGTGCCCGGTTCTCGCCCTGACCGACTCCGACGCCCATCAGGGCCGAGCCGGCATCGCGCATGATCGTGCGCACATCGGCGAAGTCGAGGTTGATCAAGCCGGGAATCGTGATCAGGTCGGTGATGCCCTGCACGCCCTGGCGCAGGATGTCATCGGCCATCTTGAAGGCGTCGAGCACGCTGGTCCGGCGCTCGACCGCGTGGAGCAGCTTCTCGTTCGGCACGATGATCAACGTGTCGACGTTGTTTCGCAGCTTCTCGATGCCTTCCATCGCCTGCTGCATTCGCTTCTTTCCCTCGAACTCGAACGGCTTGGTGACCGCTCCGACGGTGAGGGCGCCGATCTCTTCCTTGGCGATCTCGGCAATTATCGGGGCCGAACCGGTGCCGGTGCCGCCACCTTCTCCGGCGGTGACGAAGACCATGTCGGCGCCCTTGAGCGCCTCCTTGATCTCGTCCCGTGTCTCGGCTGCCGCGCCGGCGCCGACCTCGGGCCGCCCGCCGGCCCCGAGTCCACGGGTCAGTTCCTGTCCGATTGAAATCTTGATGTCGGCGTCACAGGCCTGCAGAGCCTGAGCGTCGGTGTTTACAGCGATGAACTCGACGCCGCGCACACCGGCATCGACCATCCTGCTGACTGCGTTGGTGCCTCCGCCGCCGCATCCGACGACCTTGATCACCGCTAGGTACGTGCTTTCCATCTTCCCGTCCCGATCGTGTTACCTGAGTTGAAGCCTGTCTCGAGTTGAAGCGTTGACGCTTGAGTTGAAAGTTGAGTCGAAGAGCTTCCGGGCCGGACCTGCAGTCCTGCTTCAGGGTTCGCAGGACCATCCGGTTATCGGAAATTCCGCTCAAAGTAAGGCATAAACGGTCATCTGTCAACGGGCTGGACAGCATCCTGCAACGGGTCTTTCTCAAGGGTTACTTGAGGGTTTCACTACCCTCAGGCTGTGATCGAGGGTTAGGCCCCAGGCAGTCGGGAGTGCGCTTTCGGGCGTCTCAACCCCCCTGCCGGTGCCAGATTCCGGCCACGACGATCGCCCTCGTTCGACAGCGACAAGGCCGGCCCGTCCAGCCTGCCCGCCTTCAGCCGGAACTCTTATCTGCTCTGACCGCAGGTCTGCGCGGGACGGTCAGATCTACATAACCCGCATCGGAAAGCTCCGGGTCGGCGATCACGGCAGCGGCCGACTTCCATTTCTCCGCAGCCTGACCAGGGTCGCCGAACAGCAGGATCAGGCCGTTGGACAGCGTCACCTCCACCCCGTCCCCGGTGACTTCACCCTGGTCGACGAAGCTGCGCAGCTCCGCCGGGGTGGCTCCCAGAACAAGTGCCTGATCGAGGGCGATGCCTTCAAGTCGGCCTCCTTCGGGTGGATCGCCTTCAGTGACGGACGGCAGCGCGTCCACCCGGTCACCGGGCGAGCCGAGCACGGTGCCGTCCGAGGCGATCAGCAGGGCGTCCTCGTTTTCGCCGAAGATCGAGCCGTCGTCACGCTGGCGCACGGTCACGGTGGCGGAACTGGGGAAGTCGGCCTCGATCGTCGCCGACTCGACGCGGGCGAAGCGCTCCATCTCGGCATCGAGAAGCTCCTGCCTGAGGTGAAGTGTGGTCATCTCACCGGTCGCCACCTCGATCGCGTCGGCGATCTGCCTGCCTTCGGCTGTCTGCGTATCGAGGCCGGCTATTTCCAGGTCGCTGATCTCGACCACCGAAAGATCACGCAGCACGAACCAGTAGAGGGTTGAGAGAGTGAGCGCCAGCAGGAAGGCCCCCAGGACCGTGAGCAAGAGTCGGCGCCGGCGACGCTCGCGGCGGTGGGCGATCTCCATCGTGCGCTGCACCGAACTTTGGCGATCAGCCATCGCGATGTCCCCGGCCGCCGTCAGGTCGGTCTCCCGCCGGGTCGACGATGCGATCGGAGAGTCTGGTCCGGTCGCGGGCACCTATAGTGAGGGCTATCCGCCCCGGCGCCAGCAGCCCGCGGAGAGCCCGCTCGGCGGCATCGAGATCCGGCGCCCACCATGTCCGTGTTGCCGACCCCCGGTCGGCCGCTGCCCTGAGCACATCCAGGCCGCTTACGCCTTCGAACGGCCCTACGGGCTCCTCCCTCGCCGGATAGACGTCGAGCACGACGACCTCGTCGGCCAGTGCCAATGCCGTGCCGAAAGCAAGACTGAAAGCCTTGGTCCGTGAGTAAAGGTGCGGCTGAAAGACGGCGATCAGGCGCTCGGGCCCGAGACCGCGCAGCGCGGTCAGCGAGGCCGCGACCTCGGTCGGGTGATGCGCGTAGTCGTCGTAGATCCTGGCCCCGGCCGACTTACCTTTAAACTCGAGCCGACGTTTTACCCCGGGAAAGTCGCTCAGCGCCGCAGCGGCCCGGTCGGCATCGACCCCCGTCGCGGACATGGCGGCGATTGCAGCCCGGGCGTCGAGCAGGTTGTGGAGTCCGGGCACCATCAGCTCGACTTCGGCAGGACCGGGGTGGCTCTGGTTGAAGGTGATCGTGGCCCGGAACGAGGTCGGCAGCGGGCTCGCGCCTTCCCCGGGATCAGATTCCCCGCCAGGCTCGACCACTGTGGACGCCTTTGCGGCGAAGCTGGCGAAAGCCCCGCGCAGCTCGGCCAGCCCGCTCCACCTGGCGTGGTGGTCCATTTCGATGTTGGTGATCACCGCGATCTCGGGATCGAGCACGAGGAAGCTGCCGTCGCTTTCGTCGGCCTCGACCACGGCCCAATCGCCCGATCCCCAGGCGCTATTGGCCGCGTCCCCTCCCGGTCCGACACCCGGGAGCTCACCGCCGACGAAGAAAGCCGGATCGAAGCCGAGGCTGCGCATCGCCCAGATCAGCATGCCGGTAGTGGTCGTCTTGCCATGGGTTCCGGCGACGGCGACCGTTCGCTTGGACGCGCAGAGTTCCGCCAGCATGTCCGAGCGGTGAAGGATTCGGCGGCCTTGCTCGCGAGCCAGCGAGAGCTCGGGGTTCGCCTCCGGGATCGCAGTCGAGACCACTACTTCGGAACCCTCGGGGAGGTTGTCCGCGTCGTGTCCGACGCTCGCTTCAATTCCTGCATCTTCGACCCGCTGGAAGTAGGAGGAGCGGCTGCGGTCGCTGCCGCTGACCGAAGCACCGAGCTCGTGGCAGACCAGTGCCAGGCCGCTCATGCCGGCACCGCCGATACCGATGAAGTGCAGCTTCCGGTCGCTCCAGTCGGGACTCAAGGGGATGCCTCCCTCGCAGCGCCCAGCACCGCTTCGGCGATCTCGATTGCGGCGCCGGGCCGAGCGAGACGGGCCGAGGCTTCAGCCATCTGCTTCAGACGGGGATCGTCGCCCAGGATCGCCGAAACGCTCTCGATCAGCAGGTCGGCGCTGAGTTCGCTGTCGGGGATCGAGACTGCCGCCCCGGCTTCGGTCATCCAGTCGGCGTTGGCTGTCTGATGGTCCCCGGTGGCGTACGGATAGGGAATCAGGACGGCGGGTCGCCCCCTTGCGGTCAGTTCGAAAACCGATCCCCCAGAGCGGGCGAGCACCAGGTCGCAGGCAGCCAGGCAGTCGCCGAGGTCGGGCTCGTACTCGAGCAGGGTGTAGCCGGGCGGGCTTCCAGCCGCAATGAGCCGATCCCGCACCTGCTCGAAGTCGCGACTTCCGCTGACATGGATCACTTCAAAATCCCGTCCGGGCCTCTCGGCCAAGGCTTCGACAGCCGCCAGGTTGATCGAGCGGGCGCCGAGGCTGCCTCCCATGACCAGCAGAGCCTTCGAGGCGGCATCGATCCCGAACCTGCGCCGCGCACCATCCCGGTCCGCGTCCAGGACCGCGCGCCCGACCGCCCGTCCGGTAACCGTGAACCGCTCTCCGTCGTATCCGGGGATTGGAAAGGCCAGACAGACCCGCTCCGCACGGCGGGCGAGTAGCCGATTGGCCAGGCCGAGGTGCCGGTC
>JBBRVF010000135.1:0-4916 GCA_038247145.1 Solirubrobacterales bacterium
GCGGCGACGATTCCGATCGCGATCCTCGGTTTCGTCTTCCAGGACCAGATCGAAACGGCGGCGCGCAACCTGTGGCTGGTCGGTTCGATGCTGATCGTCTTCGGCATCGTTCTCGGCGTGGCCGACAACGTCGGATCGAGGCAGCGATCGGTCGGCGACCTCTCCTTCCGTGACGGCGTGCTGATCGGCTTCGCGCAGAGCATGGCGCTGATCCCCGGAGTCTCGCGCTCGGGCGCGACGATCAGCGCCGGCTTGTTCCTCGGCCTCGAACGAGCGGCCGCGGCGAGGTTCTCCTTCCTGCTGGCGATACCGGCGGTCGTGCTCAGCGGCTTCTACCAGCTCTACAAGATCCTTTCCGGCAAGGAGGCGGTCGGTGAGCCGCTGATCAACGTCGTGGTCGCCACACTGGTCGCCTTCGTCGTCGGATACGCGGTGATCGCCTGGTTCCTCCGTTACCTCTCGAACAACTCCTTCGCGATCTTCGTCGGCTATCGCCTGATCCTCGGCACCGGCGTGCTGATCCTCACCGCCGCGGGCCTGATCTCGGTCTGACGACCGAGGCCAGAAGCCAGAAACCCTTCACGGCTTGGGGGTGCAGTCGCGCCGGCTTGTCGGACCGCTCCTCTTGGGTTTCTCGCCCCTGCGGATCCTCCACGCCGGATTCAACCCCGGAACGTCGGGAGGGTTACCGGTCGGCGTTCCTGAGCCCCGGATCGTCGCTGAACAGGGGAAGGGCCAGGACCAGCGCGATTGCCACAAACGGTCCGGCAAGAACCAGGAAGAAGCCGGCGAAGAAGAGGTTGCCTGCGTGACCGGGAGCGTCTCCCTGGTCAGGTGAAACGAACCAGCCGACGAAGTTGGTTACGACCAGAAGCAACAGGAAGGCAGCGAGCATCGAGGCCGCGGCCAGTATGCCCCGTGCGATCCGCCCCGAGGTAGTTCTCCGTCCGTGACCCGCCGGTTGCCATAACTGATCTTAGCCCCCGACCATGGCCGCTCACCCGTGTTGGTCTCCAATCTCAGACGGCGGTCAGCAGCATCTCAAGGGCGACCCAGCCGATCAGCATGGCGATGGTCGGGATCTCGAAGAAGGTCATGGCGAAAGGGATCGGCACGAGGACGATGATTCGCGACTTCGGTGCGAGAGCAAGGTGCAGGCCGCCGAGCAGCAGCACCGGCAGGAAGAGACTTATCGCGAAGGTCCCGGACTGTTCATCGACAGCGCCGACCAGGAAACCGGTCGCCCCGGCCAGCAGGATGTAGATCGCAATGAAGGCAGGGGAGCCGAGCCGGCGCTCGACGTAGGCGCCGAAGATCCACAACCCGACCACGCCGACCAGCATCTGCCAGAAGTTGAGGTGCGGGATCTCCCCGAAGGCGTAGAGCGCGACATTGGTCAGGACGAAGAGAAGCGTCGCCCACACCGGACCGCGGACTTCCAGCGTGTCGCGCAACGGGATCAACAGATCAGGCGGCTGCGCGAGCGGGTGAATCGCCCTGGAGAGGCGCCGACAATGCCGCCTCACGGCCATCGGCTGCCTCGCGGGCGCTTTCGTCTGCGTGATAGGAGCTGCGGACCAGGGGTCCCGAGGCGACTGATTCGAAGCCGATCTCACGCGCCGCCTTCTCCAGGGCCTCGAACTCTTCCGGGTGCCAGTAGCGGACCACCGGCAGGTGATTCTCGGTCGGCCTCAGGTACTGGCCGACGGTCAGAATCTGCACTCCGTGCTCGCGCAGGATGCCGAAGGTCTCGACCATCTCATCGAACTCCTCGCCGAGGCCGACCATCAGCCCCGACTTGGTAATCACCTCGCCCTCGCCCATCTCCCGGGCCATCCGCAGAACTCTGGCCGATCGCAGGAATACCGAGCCGCGGCGAGCCTTCGGGTAGAGCCTCGGCACCGTCTCGACGTTGTGGTTGAAAACGTCGGGCCGCTCGTGGACGACCCGGGCCAGCGGCATCTCCTGGCCACGGAAGTCGGGGGTCAGGATCTCGACCTTGCAGCCGGGTGCCTGTTGCCGGATCGAGCGGATCACGCCGACGAAGGCGCTGGCGCCGTAGTCGGGAAGGTCGTCGCGGTCCACCGAGGTGATCACCGCATGCTTCAGACCGAGCTTTTTCACCTGGCGGGCGACCTTGAGCGGCTCCAGCGGATCGTTGAAGGTCGGCTTGCCGGTCTGAACGTTGCAGAAGCCGCAGCGACGGGTGCAGACGTCGCCGAGGATCATGAAGGTAGCCGTGCCGCGCTCCCAGCACTCACCGATATTGGGGCAGTTGGCCTCCTCGCAGACGGTATTGAGACCTTCCTCGCCGACCATGTTCTTCAGCTCGCGATAGACCGGACCGCCCGGAGGAGGGACCTTCAGCCAGGAAGGTTTGCGGGAGCGGAACGGGATCGCGCCATCGACTTCGACGTCGGCACCGCCCGGGTTGGCCCGGGACCGGGTGACGTGGATCCTCTCTGCTGTCGCTTCAGGCGGTGGGTTCATCTGCTCCTTTCCAGATTATGGGTTCGGGCGGTTACGGGTTCGGGGTCACGGCTGGATCGAGACCGACTGCCTCCGGTGCGATCACGACCGGGTGCCGGCCGAGCCCCTCCGCCAATTCCTCTCCGAGCGCCAGTCCGGCGGCGGCGACCGGGGGAGCCGAGCCGGTTTCCTCGAGGATCGAGGTCACGCTGCATTCGTCGATTCCGCAGGCGGTGATTCCGGCGAAAGGTTCGAGGTCGCAGTCGAGGTTGAGCGAGACGCCGTGGCTGCTCACCCCACGGTTGATTCGGAGGCCGATCGAACCGATCTTGCGCAGCTCGCCCCTGGCGACCGCTCCGGACATGGCCGCCGCGGTTGCTCCGGGCGGTAACGGGTCGCCGTCGCCCGTCCAGATGCCGGTCAGTCCGTCGATCGCACCGGCCGGAACCTGCCAGCGTGCGACCGTGCGGATCATCGCCGCCTCGAGTGCGGCGACAAAGCCGGTCACGTCGGCGCGGCCGAGCCCGTCCGGCTGCTCGCCGATTCGGCGCAGGTTGACGATCGGGTATGCGACCAGTTGCCCCGGGCCGTGGTAGGTCACCCGGCCTCCGCGCGGCGTATCGAAGACCTCGATCCCGCGCTCCCGGTACCAGTCCGGGTCGTGATGGAGGTCCTGCGGCTCAGTCCGGCGGCCTCGTGTGTAGGTCGGCGGGTGTTCGAGCACCAGCAACACGTCGCCGATCTCGCCGTCCATTCGAAGGCCGACAAGCCTCTCCTGTACCGGCATCATCTCGTCGTAGCGGCGGCTACCGAGCATCGCGATCGAGAGGTCCACCGCGGCCATGATCAGCCCGTCGCCAGGCGGTCCGGCTCTTCGAGGTTGGACCTGACGGTGGCAAGGAAGCCGGCCGCTTCAGCGCCGTAGAGGATGCGGTGGTCGCAGGCGAGACTGACCTCCATGATCGCGGCGGCGACCAGAGCCCCCTTTCGGACCACGGGTCGTTCGGCCACCTCGCCGACTCCGAGCGTCGCGGCCTGGCCACCCTGAACGACCGGGTCGAAGTCGCGAACTCCGAACCCGCCCAGGTCGAAAATCGTGAAGGTGCCGCCGGAGAGTCCGGCAGCGGTGATCTGACCGCTTTGAGCCTGGTCGGCGAGGCGCCGGCTCTCCGTCGCGATCTCGGTCAGGCTGAGCCGGTCGGCGTCGGCGATCGTCGGCACGACCAGCGTGCCGTCGACCGGCGCCGCGAAGCCGAGGTTCACCCGCGAGTAGAGCTCGAGCCCACCGTCGCGGTAGCTGCCGTTGGCCCGCGGGTGATCGCGCAGTGCGAGTGCGACGGCCTTGATCGTCAAATCGGCGAGCGACGGGATCGGCGTGCCCTCGGCAGCTGCGGAAGCGAAGGCTTCGCGGATCTCGACAGCGCGGGACATGTCGATTCCCGTCCGCAGATAGACATGCGGCACGGTCGCTTTCGCCTCGGCAGCGCGGCGGGCGACGGATTGCCCGGCACGGTCGAGCTCGACCCTTTCGGTCTCGCCTTTCGCTTTTGGAGAGGCGGTCTTCGGATTGCCCTGATTCATCGGCTCACCCTAGCGTCCGCTACCAGGCGGCCGGGAAGCCCGGCCCACGAGCCGGAACGGTTTTTCTGGATGCCACGGTTGGGTAGTGTGGCCTGAACACACATTACCGACGCCAGCACGCCGTCCGCAAACCTGGAAACGAAGAAGAGGTTTCATGCCACTCGAAAATCCGGAACTCGACCCCATCGAGGCGGAGGAATGGCTCGACGCGGTCGAGGACGTGGTCGAACACGACGGCACCGAGCGGGCCGAGCAGCTGCTGGGCAAGGCTGTCGATAGAGCCCGGGGCCTCGGGGCGGCAATCCATACGAGTGGGCCGACTCCATACGTGAATACGATTCCGGCCGACCAGGAGCCGGAGCTTCCCGGCGACCCTGAAATCGAGAAGCGGGTTCGCTCGATGGTCCGGTGGAATGCGATCGCCGCGGTGCTGCGGGCCAACCTCGAGTCCTCCGAACTGGGCGGCCACATCGCCTCGTTCCAGTCGGCGGCGATGCTCTATGAGATCGGCTTCAACCACTTCTGGCATGCGCCGTCCGAGGAACACGACGGCGACCAGATCTACATCCAGGGTCACAGCTCACCGGGCATCTACTCCCGCTCCTTCCTCGAAGGCAGACTGAGCGAGGAGCAGATGCTCGGATTCCGTCAGGAGGTGTCGCGTGAGGGCGGACTCAGCTCCTATCCGCATCCGTGGCTGATGCCGGACTACTGGCAGTACCCGACGGTCTCGATGGGTCTCGGCCCGATCATGGCGATCCATCAGGCCTACTTCATGCGTTACCTCGACGATCGCGGCCTGAGAGATACCAAAGGCCGCACGGTCTGGGCCTTCCTCGGCGACGGCGAAACCGACGAGCCCGAGA
>JBBRVF010000136.1:0-4901 GCA_038247145.1 Solirubrobacterales bacterium
ATGATCGTGCTGATGGGCAGCGTGGTCGGCTTCATCGCCATGAGCATCATCTTGCCGATCTTCAAACTCAGCCAACTGGTGAAATGAGGAACCCATGCCCCAACCCTTTGACTTTTCCGAAGACGAACTGGAGGCGGCGATCGGGGAGGACACCGCAGCCGTCTTCCTCCAGAATCCGAACTTCCTGGGATCAGTCGAAGACATCGCTCGCCTGGGCGAGTTCGCCTCGGCCCGGGGGGCGCTGGTGGTGGTGGCCGTGGATCCGATGACCCTCGGGGTGCTGCGTCCTCCCGGCGAATGCGGCGCCGACATCGCCTTCGGCGAGGGCCAGCCGCTCGGCAACCGGCTTGACTTCGGTGGGCCGTCATTTGGCTTCTTCTGCGCCAAAGAGGAGTACCTGCGAAAGATGCCCGGCCGTATTGCCGGCCAGACGACTGATGTTGACGGCAGGCGCGGCTTCGTGCTCGCCCTCCAGACCCGCGAACAGCACATCCGGCGGGAGAAGGCGACCAGCAACATCTGCACTGCACAGGCCCTGAACGCCCTCGCCGGGGTGATCCACCTTTCCTGGCTGGGCAAGCGCGGCTTCATCGAGCTGGGGGAATTGCTCGCCCGGCGGACCGACTTCACCCGCCGCAGGATCGCCGCGATCGACGGTTTTGAACTGCTCCACGACGCACCGGTGGTGCGGGAGTTCGCGGTGCGCTCTACGGCCGTCGGGGTAGAGCAGCTGAGGACCGGGGAGGACTGCGAGGGCTCCCGCCTTCAGGTCTACCCGCTCGGCAGGGACTACCCGGAATACGAAGACGGTTTCCTCGTGGCGCTGACCGAGCAGCGTGGGATCGCCGACATCGAGTGGCTCTGTTCAATCCTGGAGCG
Organism: Solirubrobacterales bacterium; assembly: GCA_038247145.1. GTDB lineage: Bacteria > Actinomycetota > Thermoleophilia > Solirubrobacterales > 70-9 > 67-14. The sequence continues at coordinate 880 of JBBRVF010000136.1, forward strand.
CAATGTGGCGGCCCGCTCGGAGGGCGGATCAGGCGAGGCCGAAGCGGAGCCCGAATCGCAACCGGCCCCCGGCTCGGCGGACAAGTCCTCGAAGCAGAGCCCGGATCTGGCGGCGAACCTGAGCCCGGCGGCATTGAGGCTGGCCTCATGAGCCCCTCGCCGACCCTGACCGAGACTCCCCAGCAGGCCGACCGCGCCGAGACGATCTACGAGAAATCCATCCCCGGGAGGCGGGCGGCGCAGCTGCCACCGAGCGAGGTCGGCGAGACGGAGATTGACGAGCTGATCCCGGCGAACCTGCTGCGCGAGAGCCCGGCCGAGCTTCCCGAAGTTTCGGAGCCGGAGATCATCCGCCACTACAACCGCCTGTCGAGGCGGAACTTCGATCTCGACACCGGCTTCTACCCGCTCGGTTCCTGCACCATGAAGTACAACCCCCGGCTCAACGAGCGGGTCGCAGCACTGCCGGGCAATGCCCGCCTCCATCCGGCGACCGAGCCGGAAGACGCCCAGGGGGCGCTTGAGCTGATGTACCTGCTCCAGGAGTCGCTCTCGGAGATCTGCGGCCTGCCTCATGTGAGCCTCCAGCCGTCGGCCGGTTCCCAGGGCGAGCTTGCCGGGCTGCTTCTGACCCGCGCCTACCACTCCGATCTTGGCCGCAGCCCGCGCAAGGTGCTGACACCGGACACCGCCCACGGGACCAATCCGGCCTCCGTTTCGATGGCCGGCTACGAAGTGGTCAAGGTCGCGACTGACGAGGACGGCGGCGTAGACATCGACGACCTGCGCTCCAAGGTTGACGAGGACGTCGCCTGTCTGATGCTGACCAACCCGAACACGCTCGGCGTATTCGACCGCAACATCATCGAGATCTCCGACCTGGTGCACGGCGTGGGAGGGCTTCTCTATTACGACGGCGCCAACCTGAACGCGATCATGGGTCAGGCCAGACCGGGAGACATGGGTTTCGACATCGTCCATGTGAACCTCCACAAGTCGTTTTCGCAACCGCATGGCGGCGGCGGGCCGGGCGCCGGCCCGATCGCGGTGGCCGAGAGCATCGAGCCGTTCCTTCCGAGACCTCAGGTGGTCAGGCAGCCCGGCGAGGGCAAAGGGGGCGCGGGTGAGCGCCCGGCCTACGGACTCGACCTGGACCGGCCGAAGTCGATCGGGCGGCTGCGCGGCTTTCAGGGCAATTTCGGAGTCTTCGTACGCTCCTACGCCTACATTCTCAGCCTCGGAGGAGACGGTCTGTCGCAGGCCTCGAGGCTGGCCGTGCTGAACGCCAACTACCTCAAGCACCGACTTTCGCAGGGCAAGGCGGGCGAGTACCTGCCGGTGGCCTACGACCGTCACTGCATGCACGAGTTCGTGCTCTCCGGGGCGCCGATGAAGAAGCGGCTCGGCATCGGGACGCTGGACCTGGCCAAGCGACTGCTCGACTTCGGTTTCCACCCGCCGACCGTCTACTTCCCGCTGCTGGTCGAGGAAGCTCTGATGGTCGAGCCCGTCGAAACCGAGAGCAGGGACGTGCTCGACTCCTTCGCCGACGCGATCGAGAAGATACTCGAGGAGGCCGAGGCCGATCCGGGCATCGCCGCCGAAGCCCCGTACACCACACCGGTCAGACGCCTGGACGAGGTCGCCGCCACCCGGCGGCCGGTCATCCGCCAGCCGTATCCCGACCGGTAGATTGAGAGGTCCCTCGCGCGCCGCCGGGCGGCGCGCTGCCCTCTCCCGCAGGCCGATCAAGGACATCGATGAGCACGACCGTTGAATCCACTTCGCAGTACGGACTGAATCGCGAACAGCTCGACTTTCTCGAGGTGATCAGGCAGATGGCGGTCGAGAAGGTCGCTCCGCGCGCCGCCGGGATCGACGAGTCCGGCGAGTTCCCCGAGGACATCCGCCGGCTCTTCGCCGACCACGATCTGTTTGGCCTGCCCTTCGAGGAGCAGTACGGTGGCACCGGAACCGGCGACCTGATGCTCTGCGCGGCGATCGAGGAGATCTCGAAGGTTTGCGCCTCATCGGCGCTGATGCTGCCCGCTCAGGACCTCTCCTCACTGCCGATCCGGCTTTTCGGCTCGGACGATCTCAAGCAGCGCTGGCTGCCGAAGATGGCCAGTGGCGAGATCCTCGGCGCTTTCGCCCTCTCCGAGCCGGACGCCGGCTCTGATCCGGGAGCGATGAGGACCCGGGCTGCGAAGACCGACGGCGGCTGGATCCTCAACGGGGCCAAGAACTGGATCACCAATTCCGGCGTCGCCGACATGTACGTGACTTTTGCCGTAAGCGATTCCGAGGTGAAATTCTCCCGCGGGATCACCGCATTCGTCGTCAAGGGCGACGCCGAAGGCTTTCGGATCGATGCTCTGGAGAAAAAGATGGGGATGAAAGGCTCACCCACCGGCCAGCCGGTTTACGAAGACGTCTTCGTGCCCGACGAGGACGTCGTCGGGGAGCCGGGCAAGGGTTTCGCCGTAGCGATGGGGACTCTCGATCGCTCCCGGCTCGGCATCGCCGCCCAGGCGGTCGGCATCGCTCAGGGCGCGACCGATTTCGCTGTCGACTATGCCAAGGAGCGGATGGCTTTCGGGGAGCCGATCAACCAGCTCCAGGGGATCCAGTTCAAACTGGCCGATATGGAGACGAAGACCGCCGCCGCCCGCGAGTTGCTCTATCGGGCGGCCGCGATGTCAGAGAACGACGAGCCCGGCCTCGGCAAGTACTCGGCGATGGCCAAGCTGTTCGCCTCCGACGTGGCGATGGAGGTGACGGTCGAGGCAGTCCAGGTGCTCGGCGGCTACGGCTACGTCAAGGAGTACCCGGTTGAGCGCATGATGCGCGATGCCAAGCTGACCCAGATTTACGAAGGAACCAACGAGATCCAGCGGGTGGTTGTCGCTCGCTCCCTCCTATGAAGATCTTCTCCGGAATCCAGCCGACCGGGCAAAAGCATCTCGGCAACTACATCGGAGCGATCCGCCAGTACGTGGAGGGTCAGGACCGGGGGGCCCCGGCGGTTTTCTGCATCGTCGACCTTCACGCGATCACCGTCGCCTACGACCCGGGGGAGCTGCGCGAGAGGCTCTACGACACAACCGCGATCCTGCTCGCTGCCGGCCTCGATCCCGACCGCTGCATCCTCTTTCGCCAGTCCGATGTTCACGAGCACACCGAACTCGCCTGGCTGCTCGGCGCGGTCTGCGCCCACGGCGACCTCAACCGCATGACCCAGTTCAAGGAGAAGTCGGCGAGTCAGCGCGAGCTGGTCTCAGCCGGCCTGTTCACCTACCCGCTGCTCCAGGCCGCCGACGTGCTCGCCTACGGGGCTGACGAAGTTCCTGTCGGCGAGGACCAGCGCCAGCACATCGAGCTGATGCGCGAGGTCGCCCGCCGCTTCAACGAACGCTTCGGAGAAACGCTGACCGTGCCGGATCACCGGATACCGAAGATCGGCGCCAGGGTCATGGACCTTCAGGAGCCCGGCAGGAAGATGTCGACCACGGTCGGTGCCGACAGCGGCCGTGTCTACGTGCTCGATGAAGAGAAGGCGATCCGAAAGAAGTTCGGCTCGGCGGTAACCGACTCCGGCAGCGAGGTCCGTCGCGCCGCTGACAAACCCGGCGTCACGAACCTGATCGGCATCTACTCGGCAGCCCGCGGAATCTCCGAGGAAGAGGTCGAAGCCGATTTCGAAGGCAAGCGATACGGCGACTTCAAGAAAGCTGTCGCCGACGCCGTGGTCGGGTTCCTGACCCCGGTCCGTGAGGCCTACCCCGAGATCCGCTCGGACGAAGCCGAGCTCGAGCGGATCCTCGCCGATGGCGCAGGTCGCGCCCGCGAAATCGCCTCCGCCACCCTCGTCGACGTTCGCGCTGCGATGGGCGTGGGAGTCCCGCCGGGCAGCTAGGATCGAACCATGTCCCAAGGCACGCTCATCGTCCGGATCGCGGTTATCGCTTTCGGCCTGATGGTTCTCGGTGGGGCCTTCCTCGTCTCCCAGGCAGAGTCGAGCG
>JBBRVF010000137.1:0-4881 GCA_038247145.1 Solirubrobacterales bacterium
AACGCGTCCACGATTGATCCGACCACGAAGACCTGCGGTCTTGGCGGAAATCCTGAGGATCTCGGCCGGGTTTACCCAGCCTTCAATCACGAGCGCCGCGATGCCCGCACCGACCTCACCGGAAGGTCGGCGCTGCTGACCGGCGGACGGGCCAAAATCGGAATGTACATCGCACTGCGACTGCTTCGCGACGGTGCCGATACGACTGTCACCACCCGCTTTCCCAACGACGCCGTTCGACGGTTCCAGGCGATGCAGGACAGCTCCGACTGGATCGACAGACTGAAGATCGTCGGCATCGACCTGCGTGACCCGGCCCAGGTGGTAGCCCTGGCCGACTCGGTGGCCGAGCGCGGACCGCTCGACATCCTGATCAACAACGCCTGCCAGACCGTGCGGCGAACCGCCGGGGCCTATGCGCCGCTGGTCGCCGCCGAGTCGGCTGCCCTGCCGGAGGGCGTCCTTCCCGAGATCGAGACCTTCGGCCGCGAAGGTGGCGGCCTGACGGCCGGCAACGGCTCACCCGACGATCACTGGTCGCCGGAGCCACATGCACTGACCGCGATGGCCCTGACCGCCGGATCGGCAGGCTTCGACCTGGTCGAGCAGCAGCGCGCGATCGACGCCGGCGGTCTGGTTCCCGACACGGTGAAAACGAACAGCTGGATCCAGCGGGTCAACGAGGTAGATCCGGTCGAGCTGCTCGAGGTCCAGCTCTGCAATATGACCGCGCCGTTCATCCTGATCAGCCGCCTGAGAGAGGCGATGGCGGCCTCTCCGGCCCGCCGCAGCTACGTGGTCAACGTCTCGGCGATGGAAGGACAGTTCTCGCGCGGCTACAAGGGCCCGGGGCACCCCCATACGAACATGGCCAAGGCGGCGCTCAACATGCTGACCCGGACCAGCGCGCAGGAGATGCTCGAGTCGGACGGCATCCTGATGACCGCCGTGGACACCGGCTGGATTACCGACGAGCGACCGCATCCGATGAAAAGGAGACTGGCCGACGACGGCTTCCATGCGCCGCTCGATCTGGTCGACGGGGCCGCCCGGGTCTATGACCCGATCGTGCGGGGCGAGTCCGGCGAAGACCTCTTCGGCTGCTTTCTCAAGGACTACCGACCCTCGGCCTGGTGAGCGGGCAGGCCGACCGGCCCGATTTCTCGGGCAGGACCGGTTACGGGAGTGACGGGACTCGAACCCGCGGCCTCTGGCGTGACAGGCCAGCGCTCTAACCAACTGAGCTACACCCCCGTGAGGCAGTCGACAGAATCGACCGGCGACGATTATCGCAAGGTCAGGCATTGCGCGTAAGCTGCCGCCCATGCGATTGATCACATTCGATACGGGAAGCGGCCCCCGGGCCGGTCTGCTGAGCGAGGACCGCGTGATCGACGCGTGGAAGATACTCGGCGATCCAGAGCGATCCAGCCTGCGCGAACTGATCGCCGAGGACCGTTTTTCCGAACTGGCAAGCCGGGTCGAGGGGGGTCCCGGAGAGGCGGCAGGCGAGGGCTCGTTCGCCCTATCCGAGGTCGCGCCCCTGCCGCCAGTTCCAGACCCGGACAAGATCATCTGCATCGGCCTCAACTATCGCTCGCATGCGGCCGAGTTCGACCTCGATCTGCCGCAAGCACCGACCGTCTTCGCCAAATTCCGAAACGCCCTGGTCGCTGACGGCCAGACTGTGCGACTGCCTGTGGCCAGCCAGAAGGTCGACTACGAAGCCGAGATCGCCTTCGTCATCGGCCGACGAGCCAAAGACGTGGAGGTGGCCGATGCCCTCGACCACGTCGCCGGCTATACCCTGCTCAACGACCTCTCGGCCCGGGACCTCCAGTTCCTGACGCCACAGTGGATGCCGGGCAAAATCTTCGACGGCTCCGCCCCCTGCGGTCCGTGCCTGGTCACTCCCGACGAGGCCGGGCCCCACGACTCGATCGGGATCTCGCTGAAGCTCAACGGCGACGAAATGCAGAACTCACACAGCGGCGACCTGATCTTTTCCGTGCCGGAACTGGTCAGCTGGCTTTCGCGGTGGATGACCCTCGAGCCTGGCGACATCGTTTCGACCGGGACGCCCTCGGGGGTCGGCAGCGCCCGCAAGCCGCGGGTCTGGCTAAAAGACGGAGACGAAATCGAGGTCATCTCCCCGCAGCTCGGAAGCCTCAGGACCAGCGTCGCCGGCTAACGCCGGGCGCCGGCGAGTTCGTTCCGCCGCGGCGGGATTCCGGCCGAAAACGGCGTCCGCGGCGAAGCAGAGACCCCCGCCCCGGACTTGCGGGAGCGTGTGCCCGACCAGCGAACCCGTACCGGCTGGACCTTGAGCAGACGGTTCCAGGTCTGGTTGCCTACCTGACCGTCCACCGCCATGTCGCGGCTCTTCTGGAACTTTCGCACCGCGGCCCTGGTCTGCTTGCCGAAGATGCCGGTGATCGGCAGATCGAAGCCGGCGCCCACGAGGTGCTGCTGCAGCCAGACGACATGGTCACCGCGCGCTCCACGTCCGCTCGTCGGATGGGTTCTGACCGGTCGGTAGCTCGGGTACGGGCCGGCGAGGCGTTTGCCCAGGGTCGACCATTCGGAGAGGCTGGTTTCCTGCCACGACCACCAGCTGGGGGCCGATCCGTAGCTCGCCGCGAAGCGCTGGAAGCGGGTCAGGTCCTTGAGGCGCGGACCGAGGTAGGTCTGGCCGACCGGGTAGATCCCCCGCTTGTACATGCGGTTGTAGGTGTAAGTGATGCCGATCGATTCCTTGACCGAATCGCCGATCGTCTTCCAGTACACCTGCGGTAGGTTGGCGGTCGCGGCCCCCGGTCCGAGGAAGACCGAATAGGGAAAGCCCGGGTGGTAGTGGGCATAAGGGAAGGTGCTGAGCGACAGCCTGAACTTCGACCCGACCAGTTTGCGCAGCTTGCGGATATAGCGGTCGGCGCCGGAGTAGTTGCCTTCGTATTCGGTCTCGGCGTCGATCACGAAGCAATCGGCACCGCGCCGCTTGGCGACCGCGGAAACCTTTGCTTCGCCGACCGGATTGCGACCGTAGACGTACTGCCAGCCGCAGACCTTGAGCCCGGCCCGCTGAAGGCGATCGACGAGCGAGGAGCTGAACTGGCTCCAGACGTTGGTGCCGTCACCCGACTTGATGTAGAGAGTCCCGACTTTCGACTTCCGGGCGCGCTTGATGATTCGTTTCAGGTTGCCGCCTTGGGATGAGTCGACGTACCAGATCCACATTCCCGGGCGCTTGTAAGGCGAGGAAGGCTTGCCAGCCGGTTTCGGCTGCTCTTCATCCGGATCGACGGCGAGGCGCAGGCCGGATGCCGAAGCCGGCGAAGGCGCAACAGCGGCCGTCGGTGTATTCGCCCTGCCGCTTGCGGGCAGGACAATGGCCAGAAGGGCGAGCAGGAACACCAGCACTACTGAAAACCCGGTTATCCGGGCAGGAATCAGGCTCATCGCAAGCTGAAACACGCTCGCTGGGCATTCGGTGCGGCTGCGGATCACGACAGGTACTGTCTCAGCCAGCAATGAACGGCAGGTGGACATGAGTTCCCGGGGCAAGCTTTATTTCATCGGCGCCGGAGCGATCGCGACGGTCCTGGCCGTCTTCTTCGCCACGCAGGCACAGCCGGCGGCGCTGACCAGCCCGCTGGCGCTGCGTCAGGGCGAAGTCCGCCAGGTCGAACGTTCGCTTGAGTTTTCCGTGCACACCGCAGGACCGGTCGAGCTGGCAGGCCTGGACCCCCAGCCCGACATCGAGCAGGCAGACTCGCGGTACATCTGCCTGGAGATGACCGAGGTTGCGGGTGAAGGGAGCGAAGGTGCCTATTCAGAGCGGATCTGTGCCGGCGGCTCGGAGAATGCGGTCGGTGTGACCACGTCGGGCGGGCAGCCGTCCACCGTGGCCGAAGACGGCACCCTGGAGGCCACGGTCTACCGGCCACAACCGGACCAGGTCGCGATCACCATTCCGCTCGCCGAGCTGGGCCTGCCTCCCGAGAAGTACCGCTTCAGTTTCGTCAGCAGCGACGGCAGCTGTGACTCCTCGCCGGACAGCGGCTGCGTCGATCGCCTGCCCGAGGAGGGCTCCGGGACATTCGAGGTCCAGACACCGGTAATGGCCGGCTGTGCGGGCGCCGAGGGAGTCCAACTCCGTTACGGACCCCGGGACGAAAAGAAGGTTGCCTTGACCTTCGACGACGGCCCGAGCGTTTCGACGCCCGAGATCCTCCGAATCCTCGACGAGAAGCGGGCCGACGGCACCTTCTTCATGCTCGGGGAGGCGGTCGAGCGTCATCCCGAACTGGCCAGACAGATCGCCCTTCAGGGCAGCGAGGTCGCCAACCATTCGATGAAGCACGACTCCTTCCCCACCTCGGCCGACCTCGGTGCCACCAACGAAACGATCGAGGAGGCTTCCGGGGTTCGCCCCTGTTCCTTCCGGCCGCCCTACGGAAGGGTCGACCGCCCGCTGACCAAACGGGCCGCCGCCAAAGACATGAACACGGTGCTCTGGGATGTCGACACCGAGGACTGGACCGACTGGTCCTCGGTCGACTCGGTCGTAGCCGGCACCATGGCGAACACACAGCCTGGCTCGATCATCCTGATGCATGACGGTGGCGACACCGTTCGCGAGAAGACGATCGAATCGCTGCCGCTGATCATCGACGGGCTGCGTTCGGAGGGCTACTCCTTCGTCACCGTCGCCGAGCTTCTCGGCAACGAGATCGAGTGGGCGATCCCGGACGAATCCGATCTGCGATGAATCCGCTGCGTCCCTGTATCCTCGCCGGTGGGAGTTTCAATTTTCGAGGGAGGAATGGGTTGAGTTCTTTTTCACACTGGCTGGCAGTCCTGCTGACCGCGTTTTCGATT
>JBBRVF010000138.1:0-4856 GCA_038247145.1 Solirubrobacterales bacterium
CGACCACGTAGTAGCTGCGGGCCTCGCCCGGCGCCTCGCTGCCCTTGGATGTGAAGGCGGGTTTGGTCTGGAGCGACTCGACCTTGGCCGGCAGTGGGCCTTCGACCGGGGACTGCGGGGACTTGGCGAAGTAGAGCGCCACTTCGGCATCGTCGACCTGAGTCTGGTCGACCTCGAATACGCCGAAGGGATAGCGGTTGGTACCGACCTCGAAGACGCTGGCAGCGGGGGCCACCACGAGCTCTGTCGGATTGCCTTCGTTGAAGACCTGCTCGATCGTCTTGCCTTCAGCCGAAGGGAAATCGGTGACCGCGGGAGCGGAACGAGCCGCTTCGTCGCCGCCGGAGTCCGAGCCGCAGGCGGCCAGGCCGAGGCTGAGCACTAGCGCGACCGCGATCGCGGCTGGGCCGCGCCGGCCGCGGCGCCCACGGACCGCCGTCCCGTTCTGGCAGCGATCCGCACCCGTGACCGGGTTCGATTGCTTCCAGTTCCCGAAAAGTCTGCGCGAAAGCATGGCCGGGGAGGCTACCGCAGCAGCCTCCCCGGCCCGCAAAGCGGGTTGCTGCTCAGCCGTTGGCGGCGGCGAAGCGCTCGGCCACGAAGTCCCAGTTGACGACGTTCCAGAAGGCGTCCAGGTAATCCGGGCGCCTGTTCTGGTACTTGAGGTAGTAGGCGTGCTCCCAGACGTCGGCGCCCAGCAGCGGGGTGTGGCCGCCGGAGACCGGCGAGTCCTGGTTCGCGGTGGAAACGACCGCGAGGCCGCTGCCATCATGGACCAGCCAGACCCAGCCCGAGCCGAACTGACCGATGCCGCCGTTCTTGAACTCATCCTTGAAGGCGTCGAAGGAGCCGAAGGCCGAGTCGATCGCCTCGCCGAGGTCGCCGGACGGGTTTCCGCCACCGTCGGGGCTCATCATCTGCCAGAAAAGCGAGTGGTTGTAGTGGCCACCGGCGTTGTTGCGGACCGGGCCCTGCTTGTCGGCGGGCAGCGAGTCGAGGCTCTTCAGCACGTCCTCGATGTCGCTGTCGGCCCACTCGGTGCCTTCGAGGGCCGCGTTGGCCTTGTCGACGTAAGCCTGGTGGTGCTTGTCGTGGTGGACCTTCATCGTCGCTTCGTCGATGTGAGGCTCGAGCGCGTCGTATGCGTAAGGAAGATCGGGTACTTCGTATGCCATTTTTGGGCTCCTTGTAGGGGGACTGGGTTCCTACCCGCAGCCTAGCGGTCCGAAAACTCCCGTACCCGTCGACTGCTCGAGGCCGATCTCCGATCCCAGGCGCCGAGGTCCCCCACGCGCCGGTCCGACCGAACCGGCACCGGTTCTGCGTCGCTATTGACGAAAACCCGCGCCAGTTCGTCGGAGGCGCCGGATCGGTCATCGTCGAGCGCGTCGGTTCGGTCGTCGTCGGAGGCGCCGGTCCCGCGGGCGACTGTCGCCGACTGAGTCGGGTCGGCCGGATAGCTGTCTTCTCCGCTATTCCCGGTGCGAAGCACCACCGCCGAGACCAGGGCGGAGAAACCGAGAATGCCGAGGCTGAACAGGATCATCGTGTGGTAGCCGGCCATGAAGGCGTCCCGCGCGCCGGCGATCAGGGGATCGGCCATCGTCGTCGGCATCGTCTGGGCGATGTCCACGGCCCGGCTGAGCGATTCGCGGGCGTTGTCGATGCCGATCGAGCTGACCCCTTCGATCGGGCCGATGCTGGCGCTGTAGCCGACTGCGAGGATCGAACCGAGGATCGCCACGCCGAAGCCACCACCGAGTTCGTAGGCAGTTTCCTCGATCGCCGCCGCGCCGCCGGCCTCGTCGGCCGGGACCGAAGAGATGATCGTGTCGTTGGCGGCGACCAGGGCGACTTCGAGCGCGAAGCCGATCAGGATGAACGAAGGCCAGAGCAGGATGTACTGGTCCGACACCCCCAGGGCGAGCATCGGCACCAGTCCGAGGGTGGTTCCAGCGAGGCCAAAAACGATCGTTCGGCTGGTGCCGAAACGGCTCAGCACACGCGCCGCCAGCAGTCCGCCGGCCAGCGTGGACAGCATCAGCGGCAGCAGGCGGACAGCCGCCGCCAGCGGCTCCAGCCCGAGCACGAGCTGCAGGTACTGGGCACCGAAGAACTCGATCCCGACCAGGCCGAACATCGCCAGGAAGACGCAGCCGACCGCAACTGAGAAGTCACGCCGGGCGAACAGGCGCACGTTGAGGATCGGCCGCTCCCGCCGAAGCTGTCCGCGCACGAAGAAGAAGATCCCGGCCATTCCGACTGTCGTGGCAAGCAACGCCACCGGCTCGAGGAAGCCGTAGCGGGCGCCTTCCTTGAAGCCGAAGGCGATCCCGAGGATCCCGGCCGCGGCAAGCAGTACCGCCGGGGTATCCCACGGCGGCGGCTTCTCGGCCCGGCTCACCGGGATCAACCTGAGCGCGAAGGGCGTGACCAGCAGCAGGATCGGCACGTTGATCAGGAAAACCGAGCCCCACCACCAGTGCTCGACGAGGAAGCCACCGATCAGCGGTCCGAGTGCGGCGCCGCCGGCGCTGGTCGCGCTCCAGATGCCGACCGCGCGGACCCGCTCGCCACGGTCCCGGAAGACGTCGCGGATGATCGACATGGTCGGCGGCAGGATCATCGCCCCGCCGACTCCGAGCAGCGCCCGGGCGGCGATCAGCAGCTCCGCGGTCGGTGCGAAGGCCGCAGCAACCGAGGCCACTCCGAAGACGGCGAAGCCGGCGAACAGCAGCGACCTGCGTCCGAGCCGGTCGCCGGCGACCCCTGAGGCCAGCAGCAGCGGTGCTGCGACCAGCGGATAGATGTCGATGATCCAGAGAAGCTGGATCGCGGTCGGGTCGAGGTCGGCCGAGATCGCCGGCGCCGCGACATGGAGCACGGTGACGTCGATCACGACGACCAGCAGAGAAGCACAGAGCACCGCGAGGATCGCCCAGCGGTTGGGATGGGAGGCGCGGGTCTCGACCACGATCAGCCTCCCGGCCTGGTGAGCACGCCTTCGATCACCGCGGTGCGGACCAGGCGCGGCACCTCTCGTGCGCCGGCATGGCCGTCGTCAACCAGGTACCAGGCCGACATGATCTGCCCGCCGAGCGAGTAGGCCAGCCAGCGCGGCGGCAGGTCGGGGCGAAATACGCCGTCGGCCTGGCCGCGGGCGAAGAATCGGTCGAGGCGTGCGTCCTGGTCGGCGATGCCCTGTTGGAATTCGGGAACGCTCTCTAGCTCCGGCTTGGCGATCAGCATCCAGTAGGACTGGGCGATCGGGTAAGAATCCTCGACCAGGCGGTCGAAGGCCTCGAGCACTGGAGCGTCATCGATCCCGGAACCGTCGAAGACCCGGTCGCACTGCTCGAGCAGCCAGCCGTAAACCGTGCCGACAAGGTCCTCCCGGCTGCCGAAGACCCGGTGAAGGGTGGCCCGACTCACGTCCGCGGCAGCGGCGATCTCCCCGGTGGAAGCACCGTGGTTCGCGCTCAGCGCATTGGCAACGCGCTGGACCAGGTCCTCGCGCTCTCCATCAATTTCCGAAACTTCCATCATGGACAGTATCGTATCAGATAAGACATATCTGTCTCACCAAGCGTCCAGCCCCTTTTCCAGCTGCCATTCCCGGAACGATTCATCACCAGATAGCCGAGAATCGATCCGAGAACGAAGTCGGCGATCATCCCAGCCGGCAGGAAATCGGCGATGCTGGTCCGGCGAGCGTCAGGCCGCAGGTCAGCGAATTGCGGCTAAGGGGTCGGCAAACGCGAAGGTCCTGCCGAACTCTCTACGTCCTGCCTGCAGTTGAAGCTCCTGATCGGGCCGAGCGCGCGGATCCGTCGACCGAACCTGAGGGTCTTTTGAAGGTTGCGCTTCTTCTTGCCCAGGGCTTTGGCGGCGGCACGAACCGAACCCAGACGCTTCACAGTCCGCTCCACCTTCTTCAGCTTGCGCAGGTCCTGTTTCGGGATCTGAGCGGGCGGCAGATCTTTGCCGGGTCGTGCGGCTCGGCCGAGCAGCCTCATGTTGTCGATCAGCATCTGTTGAGTTGCCTTCCCGCTGTCGCCTTTGTTGAGGAGCCAGGACATCGATCTGCCGGCCAGCATAGTGAGGCCGTTGTAGCCGTCCGCGTTTCGATTCCGCAGCACGGTGGCGCCTCGCCTTATCTCTGGTCCGCCGCCGGTCTCTCCGTACAAACTCGGTGTCAGACCAGCCCAGAAGCAGAGTGGGAAGGAAAAGACCATGGTCGCGGCGCCGCATGAGATCGCGTTCAGATCGCAGTCTTCGTAAACGAAGTCGTAGCCGAAGGAGATGGCTGCCGAAGTGAGCAGAAGCCCGTCTGCATTGCTGCCGGCCCAGTAGATCGGCTGGAAAGGCTCCAGCGGTCCCGGCTGGACTTCGGCCAGAACCGGAGGCGGCGGCTGATCGCAGGAAGGGGACGGGGCCGATTCGGTGCCGACCCAGGCAGGCGAGAAGCTGCCGGGTGCGCCGTTGGTCAGAGCCACAAGACAGCTACCGTCGCTTCGCACCGAATAGAGCTCGGTGGCCGCCTCGGCTCGTGGCATCACGCTGTTGCTGGTGAAGACGATGCGCTCGCCGTCGGGGCTCCAGATCGGGCTGTCTTCGTTGGCCTTCGTATCCGTGACCTGTTGCCTCCCGGAGCCGTCAGAGTTCGCGATGAAAACATTGCCGGAGTCGAAGCAGTCGTCGTCGAATTCTTGACAGAACTGGTCCCCGGAGTCCTCGCTTGAGACATGGATGATCGAGGCGCCGTCCGCGGACCAGCTGCCGGAATAGGTCTGCGCTCCAAGCGACCGGCGCTTGCCGGTGGCCAGATCTACCACCTCGAGGTGACTGTCGTCATC